>JABWAY010000174.1 GCA_013360825.1 Candidatus Brocadiia bacterium
GGCGCGGTCCCGGCGGCCCAGGTGTAGAGGAGGATCGACCCGGTCTCGCCGATCGCGACGCCGTCCTGCAGGTCGGGGTTGAAGACCGCCCCGGCCCAGCCCGCGGCGGGCGGCTGCGAAGAGCCGTTCGAACTGGTCAATCCCGGGGCCGGCATGATCCGCGATCCGCGATCCGCGATCCAACACAAACCTGCGTGGTTTCATCCCGCTCGTCCTCCCTCGCCCAAGTCAGGCCGACCTGATTTCCCTTCCGTGATAAAGACACCGCCGATTCGAAAATCGACGAAACAATCCGGAATTTTCTCAAGATTTCCGTCTCGCCCTCCCGGTTCGAGGGCATTGACGGCGTCGCGGTGGACCGCGGCCGCGATCCAGGCATCCCTGCGCACCTCGCCGGAAACGGGAACGCGCGTCCATCCCCCGAATCGCCCCCCACCCGGATCCCGTCGCGAGCGGGGCGCAGAGGTCCGGCGGATCCGATGACCGCCGCCGGAAATCCGTCCGGGACCGGCGTCCTCAGGTGATGGGCGTTTCCCGAATGCCCCCCAGAGCGGACAATGCGGGCAAGGAGACACCTCATGCGCATTCCCGGCGTCCAGGACGGCCAGGGCGGCCTGCTCGCCCGCATCGCCTTCTTTTTCACCCGGCGGCGGTACGGCCGCGTGCTCGACCCGCTGCGCATTTACGCCCTCGTCCCGCGGATCATGATGGCCGCGGGAAAACTGTTCGGGTCGGTGGAGAAACCGCGCCACCTGCCCGTGGGTCTCAAGTGCCTCGCGATGGCGCGCGCCGCGGCGCTCGTCGGCTGCCCGTTCTGAGTGGACATCACCGCACATTTCGCCCGTGAGGCGAAGCTCACCGCGGCGAAGGTCGCCGCCGTCGGGAACGGGAGCGCCGATCCGGCGTTTGATGCCGCGGAAGCCGACGCCCTGCGGATCGCCGAGGGGATGAGCGCCACCCCCGCGCACATCGACGAGGGCGCGTTCGCCCGCCTGCGGACCGCCTACGGGGACCCGGCCATGGTCGAACTCGCCGCGGCCGTCGCCGCGGAGAACTTCTCGGCGCGCTTCAATCATGCCTTCGACATCCCCCCGGCCGGATTCGCCGAGGGAGCGGCGTGCGCGCTTCCGCCGCGGAAAAACCCCTGACCCGGTGCGGGCTCAGCGGGCGGGCGGGATCCACTGGGCGGACCGGAAGCGCTGGGGCCCCTCGAGGATGGGGACGGGGGGGCCCTCGACGGGGAGGATGCTTGCGGCGCCCTGGTCGAGGTCGAGCCACGCGGAGGCGGGCGCTGACCAGAAGGAGGACGGCCTGGTCTTGATCATCGCGACGAGCGGCCGGCCGTCGGTCCCGGAGACGGCGAACCCGTGGACCCAGTGGGGGAGGGTGAGGCCGATGACCGGTTCCGCGAACGCGGGAACGAGCGGCGCGGGGAGATGCCGGGTGTGGAGGGCGATCCCCCGCGTGACGTCGTAGACCTCGACCTGCCAGTTCCGGAGCGGCGGCTCGTCCGGCACCGCCCAGGCGAGGGCGACGCGGGAGCCATCGGAGGACCATGTCACCCAGGAGCGGGCCGCGGAGACGCCGGTGGCGACGGTCTCGACGGTCCCGGAACGGGGATCGTACAGAACCAGCGTGTGGTCCGTCTCTCCGCCCGCCGTGCAGGCCAGCGTGCTTCCGTCCGGGGACCAGGCGCCCCTTATGCAGTCCAGCCCCGGGGGACACGCGCGGGATCCGGAGCCGTCGAGCGTCACGGCGATCCACCCGTCGGCGGCGTCGACCAGGCAGGAGCGGCTGTCGGGGAGCCAGCGAAATCCGTCGCCGGCGGGGAGGTCCTGCCCGGCGTAGCGCCGCGTCCCCAGGTCGAAGATGCGTGCGGCGGCGGGTCCGCCCCGGTACCAGACAAGCGCGCCGTCCCGCGCCTCCTGTGGAAACACGCCGCCCAGGCTGCCGGGGGGAAGCGCCAGCAGCCGGGTGCCGTCCGGGGAGAGCAGGAAGGGTCCCATCTCCGCGGCCACCAGTTCGGGTGCGCGGGTCTCCGCCAGGCTGAGCCGCCAGAGAGAGCTTCCCGCCCCCTCCTCCGCGGCCAGAACCAGCGCCGTGTTCCCCCCCGGTTCGACCGCGAGGTTGCCGCGGACGTTCAGTTCCCCGCTCAGGATCCGGCGTCCGCTGCCGTCCGGCCTCGCGCTCCACACGGCCGTGACGCCGCCGCGCTGGGCGAACAGGAGAAGCGTCCCCTCGCGCCGCCAGTGGAGCCGGTCCTGGAAGGTGCGTGCGGTCGGTCCCGCGCGGGAGAGTTCGTCGAAGAGTTCGGGGAGCGCGGCGTCGGGGGTGTCTGCGAGGACTCTGCGCGCGGACTGCGCCTGCCTGGGGTCTCCGGCGTCGAGGGCGAGGATCCACTCCTGCCGGGCGGCCGCGTCCATCGCCGCGGGATCGGGGACGGGGATGAGGCCGAGGTCGATCAGGGCCCACGGTTTTTCCCGGACGTCCTTCCACCACCCGCGCCATCCGTCCCGGGCTTCCTGCGGGGTCTGGAACCGGAATTCAGCCACCGCGTCGTCCGCCGCAAACGCGCACCCCGTCGCCTCGACGATCAGGCGCAGGTCGTCCAGCTTCCGCCGGGATTCCGCGAACGCGGGATCTTCGAAGACGACGGTCCGGAAGATCTCCGAGGCTTCGTCCGAAACCCGCAGCGCATCCCCGGCGAGGATCCGTGCGAAGGCGGTGCCGTCGAGGCGTCGGGGCCGGGGCCCCATCGTGCGGCGCCAGGCTCCTGCGAATCCGCCCATGCGGCGCGGCCCCGCGACCCAGGACAGCGCCTCGAACGCCCACTCCTGCCCCGGCAGATCCATCACGGCCAGAAGACCCTCGACGGCGGCCGTGTCCGGTGTGGTCGCGCGAAGCCACGCCTCGACCGCGCCGCCCGCGCGCATGGCGTCCCCGGAGTTCAGATCCGGCCACCGCCGCGCCAGCGGGGAGAGCGAGGGACAGTCCAGGAGCGCCTGGACCTTGAGGATGCGCAGGATGCGCGAGGCGCGGACCCGGACCTCCGCTTCCCCCTCGGAGAGCGCCCTCTCCACGGCATCCCGCGCCGGCGCCCCCATCGCGGCCAGGTCGCGTTCCGCGGACTCGCGCTCCTCCACCAGGTCCGAACCGAGGCTCGCGGCGAGGCGGGTCGCACGCTCCGCGGGGGTCTCCGCCCCCGCCGTGACGGAGGCGAGACAGAGGAGGACGCCGGCGAGCGCAGGGACGGGTTTCATGGGGATCGCCTCCATTTTACCCCGCCGGGAGAGGTTCCTTTCCCCGCGAGCGCATGGCATTCCGGGGGAATCCCCGGCGCTGGCGCGATCGACCCGAAGCGGGTACGTTTGCGGGCGGGAAAGGACAGGATTCCGGTTGAATTCGGGAGGAACAACGGATGCGGAGACTTCCGGCGTGCGCCCTCTGGCTGGCCGTCCTGGCGGCCTCGGCGGTGACGGAACCCGGGGAGGCGCCGGACGCCGACCTCACGGTCCTCGAAGGTCTCGACCTCGCGACCGTGCGGGCGGGGGACTGGGTTGAGATGGACAGTCGCCTGACGGCGCCGGGGGGGCACGAGGAACGCTGGAGTTCCCGCACGGAATGCATGGAGGCGGGCGACGGAACGCTCACGCTCCGTTCGAACCGCGGCGTGACCGGGCGCCGCAAGGGGCAGTGGCAGGTGCGCGTCCGGAGGGACGGCGGCGCATTCGAGGCGCTCTGGTGGGTCCCCGAGGGCGGGGAGCCGGTGGCGGTGGAGATCCCGCAGGCGCGCCCGAAGCGCGGACCCCGGCTGACGGGGAAGGGCACGGTGACGCGCGAGACGATCACGATCGCGGGCCGGGAGCTGGCCTGCCTGAGACTCGCCTGCGACGTCACGGAGACGTCGGGAAGCCGGAAGGAGACCTATCGCTGGACGCGGTGGGTGAGCGCTGAGATTCCGATTCCGAGGTTCGTGAAGCGGGGGGGCGCGGGGGAGGACGGGATTGAGTGGGATGGGGAGGTTCCCGGGTCGGCGGGGCTGGCCAGGATGACCTACGAGTATCCGGACGGCGAGGCGGTCGTGTCGGAGGCGACGGGTTGGGGGCGCGCGGGGGCCGGGGAGCCGGCGGACCGGAAGCGCTGAGGAACGTCACGAAGTTCGTGTGCGATCGTCCTGCGGCGTCGTCGATCCACATCGCGCTTGACATAAACAGATGTTTCATGTATCTGTTTGAATTGAATGTCCGATCCCCCGCACGCCAATCCCCGCTCCGACGCCACTCGCAACCGCCTCCTCCGGGCCGGCGCGGAACTCTTCGCCACCCGCGGCTTCCGATCCACGACCATCCGCGCCATCTGCACCCGGGCACGCGCCAACCTCGCCGCCGTCAACTACCACTTCAGGGACAAGGACGGCCTCTACCGCGCAGTCCTCAAGGACTCGCTCTCCCGCGCCTTCGAGAAATACCCGCCGACCTGGGGCCTCGGCCCCGATCCGACCCCGGACGATCGCCTCCGCGCCTGGATCCGGGCGTTCTTCTACCGGCTCCTCGACGACGCCCCCGACGCCTTCCACGGCCCCCTGCTCGCGCGCGAAATGGCCAGCCCGACCCCCGCCCTCGCCGGCCTGGTCGAGGGAGTGCTCCGGCCCGTGATCGAGATCCTGCACGACATCCTCCGCGATCTCCTCGGCCCGGGAATCCCCCCCGTCGCGCGGAACGCCGTCGTGGCCTCGGTAGCCGGCCAGGTCCTCTTCTACCGCCACTGCCGGCCCGTGATCGAGCGCCTGAATCCTGAAATCCGGTACTCCCGGGAGGATCTCGAGCGCTGGTCGGAGCATGTCGCGCGCTTCTGCCTCGCCGGGATCGCCTCCCTCCGCGCGCAGGGGGATCGATGAGGTTCGTGGCGGTCAGAATGCTGGTCGGCGACCGGGCGCGGTACTTCGGAATCCTGGTCGGGCTGACGTTCGCCTCCCTGCTCATCACGCAGCAGGCGTCGATCTTCATCGGCCTCATGGCCCGCAGCTACGGGTTCATCGAGGACACGGGTTATCCGGACATCTGGGTGATGGACGAGAAGGTCCAGTTCATCGACGACATCAAGCCGCTCCAGGACACGCAGCTGCTGCGCGTCCGCGGCGTCGAGGGGGTCGACTGGGCGATGCCGCTCTACAAGGGACTCCTCAAGGCCAAGCTGGCGAACGGGCAGTTCCAGACCTGCAACGTCATCGGCCTGGACGACACGACGCTCGTCGGCGGCCCGCCGAAAATGCTCCAGGGCCGGCTCGTGGACCTCCGGAATGCCGACGGAGTGATCGTGGACGCCGTGGGAGCCCGGACGAAACTGGCGAAACCGCCCAGGAACCCGGGCGAAAGATCGGTCCCCCTCGCGATCGGGGACACGCTCGAGCTCAACGACCACCGGGCCGTCGTCGTCGGGATCTGCGAGGTCACCCGCACGTTCCAGTCGCAGCCCGTGATCTACACGACCTACACCCGCGCCACCCAGTTCGCCCCCGCAGAGCGGAAACTCCTGTCGTTCATCCTGGTGGAGGCGAAGCCCGGGGTCGAACCGGCCGAAGTCTGCCGGCGGATCCGGGCCACGACGGGCCTCGCCGCGTGGACCCAGCAGGAATTCCAGGACCTGACCTGGAATTACTTCATGAAATACACCGGGATCCCCGTGAACTTCGGCATCGCCGTCGCCCTCGGCTTCCTCGTCGGGACCGCAATCGCCGGCCAGACCTTCCACAACTTCACGGTGGACAACATCAAACACTTCGCCGCGCTCAAGGCGATGGGCGCGGGGAACATCATGCTCCTGCGCATGATCCTCATCCAGGCACTCATCGTCGGGCTCGTCGGGTGGGGCCTCGGCGTGGGCGTCGCCTCCCTGTTCGGTTTCTGGATCAAGAACACCGAACTGGCCTTCAAGCTGACCTGGCAGATCCTCGTCGTCAGCGGGGTCGCCATCACCATCATCTGCTCCCTCTCCGCGCTCCTCAGCCTCCGCACCGTCCTGCGCGCCGAGCCCGCGATCGTGTTCAAGGGGTGAACATGGACAGCGCCGCCGCCGCCATCTCCTGCACCGGGGTCACCAAGACCTACGGCAGCGGGCAGTCGCGCGTGACGGCCCTCCGCGGCGTGGACCTCGAGGTCCGCGCCGGCGAACTCCTCATGCTCGTCGGCCCGTCCGGCTGCGGCAAGACGACCCTCATCTCCGTGGCCGCCGGCATCCTGGACCACGACGAGGGCGAGTGCCTCGTTTTCGGCCAGGATCTCAAGGCCATGCCCCAATCCCGCCGCACCGCCCTTCGCGGACGCACCATCGGCTTCGTGTTCCAGGCGTTCAACCTCCTCCCCACCCTGACCGCCGCCGAGAACGTCGCCATCCCGCTCCTCATCAACGGGATGGGCCGGCGGGAGGCCGTGGACCGCGGGCGCGCCATGCTGGACCGCGTCAGCATCGGCGACCGCTGGAGGGACATCCCCTCGCGGCTCTCGGGCGGTCAGCAGCAGCGCGTCGCCATCGCCCGCGCCCTCGTGCACGATCCGAAACTCGTCGTCTGCGACGAACCCACGAGCTCCCTCGACCACGAAACCGGCCATCGCGTGATGGACCTGATGCGCGAGGTCGCCGTCGGGCCGGACCGGACCCTGGTCGTCGTGACCCACGACGCCCGCATCTTCGAATTCGCCGACCGGATCGCCCGGATGGACGACGGGCGCATCGTCGAAATCCGCGAAGGCACCCGCATCGAGCAGGACTGAAAAGGAACCCGTCATGATCCGCAAATACGTGCTCCCCGTGCTCGCCCTCGCCGGCGCCGTCCTGGCCGCGTGGACCGCCTTCATGGGCGCCCAGCCGCTTCCCGCCGCCCAGCCCGCAGTCCAGCCCGCCCGCGCCCCGTTCAGGACCTCCCTCGCCGGAGCGGGGCTCGTGGAAGCGTCGACCGAGAACATCGACGCCGGCGCCCCCGTTCCCGGACTGGTCCTCGAGGTCGCCGTCCGTGCCGGCGGCTCGGTGAGGGCCGGCGACCCGCTCTTTCGCCTCGACGACCGGGAACTGAAGGCCGAGGTCCTGGTCCGCGAAGCCCAGCTGGAGGCGGGCCGCCAGAAACTCGCGCGCCTCCGGGCCCTGCCGCGTGCGGAAGACCTCCCGGCCGTCGAGGCGCGCCTTCTCGCGGCGGAGGCGGATCGGGACAACGCGCGCGACGAGCTGGCCCGCGTCGAGGCGATGAAGGACAAGCGCGCGATCAGCGAGGAAGACCTGTCGCGGCGCCGCTGGTCCGCCCGCGTGGCCGAGGCGAAGGCGGCCGGGATCCGGGCGGAACTCGAATCGATGAAGGCCGGGGCCTGGGCCCCGGATCTCGCCGTCGCCGGCTCCGAAGTCGCCGCGGCGCAGGCGCAGCTCGACGCCGCCCGGATCGCCGTCGACCGCCTCACCGTCCGCGCCCCCGTCGATGCCGACATCCTCCGCGTCGACATCCGCCCGGGAGAGTACGCGATGGCCGGCCAGTCCCTCGTCGTCCTCGGCGCCACCACCACTCTCCACGTCCGCGTCGACATCGACGAAAACGACGCGTGGCGCTTCCGCCCCGGCGCGGCCGCCGTCGGATTCGTCCGCGGCAACAGCGACCTCAACACGCGCATGACGTTCGTCCGCCTGGAACCCTACGTCATCCCGAAGAAATCCCTCACGGGCTCCTCCTCCGAACGCGTGGACACCCGCGTCATGCAGGTCCTCTACGC
Source organism: Candidatus Brocadiia bacterium (assembly GCA_013360825.1). Classification (GTDB taxonomy): domain Bacteria; phylum Planctomycetota; class MHYJ01; order WSZJ01; family WSZJ01; genus WSZJ01. The sequence continues at coordinate 7,752 of JABWAY010000174.1, forward strand.
CTTCGAACGCAGGATGCTCCCGGTCTACGTCGGCCAGCAGATGGACGTCGTGATCGAGGTGGAGGAGAAGGGGGAGGCACGGTGAAGCGCCTGGTGCCGCTGCTCGCGCTCCTCGCCGGGTGCGCCGTCGGTCCGGACTACGGGGATCCGGAGTTCGCGATGCCGCCCTCCTGGTCGGTCCGGACGGACTCTCCGGCCGACCTGGCCCGCTGGTGGACCTCGCTCGGGGACCCGGTGCTCGACCGGCTCGTGGAGCGGGCGCTGGCCGGAAGCCCGGACCTCGCGGTCGCCGAGGCCCGGCTGCGCGAGTCGCGCGCACTGCGGGCCTCCAAGACGGCGGATCTCCTGCCGGACCTCGACCTGGGAGGCTCCCTGACCCGGTCCCGGAACTCCGGGCACGGACCGCCGATCCCCGGGACGAAACGCACCAACCTCTACCAGGCCGGGTTCGACGCGGTCTGGGAACTCGACTTCTGGGGCGGGCAGCGGAGAGGCGTCGAGGCGGCGCAGGCGCTTCTGGAGGCGGAGGAGGAAGCGTTCCGGGACGTGCGCGTGACGCTGATCGCGGAAGTCGCCCGGAACTACGCCGAGGTCCGCGGGGCGCAGGCCCGGCTCCGCGTCGCGGAGCGAGGACGCCGGGGACAGGTCGAGATTCTCGAACTGGTCCGCGCGCGCTTCGACGCGGGCCTCGTGACGGACCTCGACGTCGCGCGCGCCGAGGCCGCGGTCGACGGGATCGACGCGCGGGTCGGGACGTTCCTCCAGACCCGGGACCGCGCGATTCACCGCCTCGCGGCGCTGCTCGGCCTCTGGCCGGGGGCGCTCGTCGAGGAACTCGCGGCGGCCG
>JABWAY010000175.1 GCA_013360825.1 Candidatus Brocadiia bacterium
CGGCGAGCGCGCGCAGCACGCCGCCGACTTCTTCCTCCCGGCCGAAGACCCGCGGTTCCCCGCCCGCCGGCTCCGTCGCCACCTCGGGCAGCAGCCGCTCGGTCGTCCGCGTCTGCATCCCGGCGACCTCGGCCGGCGAGTAGAACGGAAGGTCCAGCGTCCGCGTCTCGATCGCACACGCCCCGGCCGCCATCACCTCCACCAGCCGCCGCGGATTCCCGACCCGCCCGTGCCTCACAAATTCCTGCCGCGCCGCCTGCTCCAGCACCTCCACCCCCCGCTCCACCTTCGGCAGGTACGCCTCCAGCCCCAGCACCGGCACGAATCCCAGCCCCCCGCCCCCCGCCAGCGGCGCCACAAATCCGTCCAGGTCGATCTCCATCGCCGGATGCGTCCATCCGTCCTCCGCCGCCGGCACCGCCACACGCACCGCCACACGCCGGAACGAGAGCGGCGTCGCATCCGGCAGCAGCGCCGAAAGCCGCCCGCGCCGGAGCAGATGCCGCTCCGCCGCGTCGCGAAACGCCCGGATCAGCCGCTCCCCGTCCGCACAGAACCACGGCGTCTCCGGATACAGCACCGGAAACATCACCCGCGTCCGGTCGCGGGACGCGAACGTGGCGAAGGCAAAGGGGAGCGGAACGAAGTGGGGCATGGGGAGGCCATGGAAGCGCTGCGGGCGGGGAGGGGGAAGGAAAATGGGGGAGACCGGCGGATGCGGACGGGCGAACGCGGGGTTCAGCCCGGTCGGCCGCCCGCGACACGCCCGGGGACCTTCCGGCCGGGTCGCGCGGGGGGCCGCCCAGGGACGGAAATCGGAGTCCACATTGAGTTGCAGATAATTCCTATCTGCCTATCATTCCTATCCATGAAGCCCGGCGGAAGAGTCGGCACGGCGGAAACGGAGCGGCGCATGGCGCAGTTCCTCGCGACCGCCCGCGAGACCGGTCTCAGGCTGACCCCGCAGCGCCTCGAGATCTTCCGCGAGGTCGCGTCCAGCCTGGACCACCCGGACGCCGAGGCGGTTCACCGCGCGGTCCATGCCCGGATGCCGACGGTCTCGCTGGACACCGTCTACCGGACGCTGTGGACGCTCAGCGATCTGGGCCTGGTCTCGACGCTCGGAGCCCGCCGGGACCGCGTCCGCTTCGATGCCAATCCCCGGAACCATCACCACTGGGTCTGCGTCCGCTGCGGCATGACCCGGGACTTCGACGCCGCGGGACTTCACGGACTGCGCCTGCCTCACACCCTGAAAGGGTTCGGCCGCGTCCTGTCGACGCACGTCGAAGCCCGGGGGGTCTGCAGGGACTGCGCCGGGAAACGTGACGGACCCGAACCCTCATCCACGAGCAGGCCGAATGGCCGAAAGGGACACAACCATGTCTGACGGCGGAAACACGAACGTTGCGAAGACGGCTCCGGGGCGCGGCACGACGAACCGGGACTGGTGGCCGAACCAGCTGAACCTGGACGTCCTGCACCAGCACTCCTCCAGGTCCAACCCGATGGGGAAAGAGTTCAACTACGCGCGGGAATTCAGGAGCCTCGACCTCAAGGCCGTGAAGAAGGACCTCAAGGCCGTGATGACGAAATCCCAGGACTGGTGGCCCGCGGACTTCGGCCACTACGGCCCCCTCTTCATCCGGATGACCTGGCACAGCGCCGGCACCTACCGCACCGGCGACGGCCGCGGCGGCGGCGGCAACGGCAGCCAGCGCTTCGCACCCCTCAACAGCTGGCCCGACAACGTGAATCTCGACAAGGCGCGCCGGCTGATCTGGCCGGTCAAGCAGAAGTACGGCCGGAAGATCTCCTGGGCGGACCTGCTGATTCTCGCGGGGAACGTGGCGCTGGAGTCGATGGGCTTCAGGACCTTCGGCTTCGCAGGGGGACGCGAGGACATCTGGGAGCCGGAGAAGGACGTCTCCTGGGGTTCCGAGACCACCTGGCTGGAGGACAAACGCCACGCCGGAGACCGCGACCTCGAACGGCCGCTCGCCGCGGTGCAGATGGGGCTGATCTACGTCAATCCCGAGGGCCCGAACGGCAACTCCGACCCCCTCGCGGCGGCGCGGGACATCCGCGAGACTTTCGCCCGCATGGCGATGAACGACGAGGAGACCGTCGCGCTCATCGCGGGCGGCCACTCGTTCGGCAAGGCGCACGGAGCGGGCCCCACGAAGCATGTCGGGCCGGAACCCGAGGCGGCCGGCATCGAGGAGCAGGGGATGGGCTGGAAGAGCAGTTTCGGCACGGGGAAGGGGCGCGACGCGATCTCGAGCGGGCTGGAAGTCACCTGGACCGCCACGCCGACGCGGTGGAGCAACAGTTTCCTCACGAACCTGTTCAAGTACGAATGGGAGATGACGAAGAGCCCGGCGGGGGCGACCCAGTGGCGGCCGAAGGGCGGCGCGGGCGCGGGGACCGTCCCGGACGCGCACGACCCGTCGAAGCGCCACGTGCCGATGATGCTGACCACCGACCTCTCGCTCCGGTTCGACCCGGAGTACGGGAAAATCTCGCGGCGCTTCCTGGAGCATCCGGAGCAGCTCGCGGAGGCCTTCTCCCGCGCGTGGTTCAAGCTGACGCATCGCGACATGGGGCCGCGCGCCCGCTACCTCGGCGCGGAGGTGCCGGCGGAGGAACTGATCTGGCAGGACCCGATCCCGGCGGTCAATCACAAGCTCGTCGACGCGAAGGACGTGGCCGCCCTCAAGGCGAAGATCCTGGCAGCCGGAGTGTCCGTGGCGGACCTGGTCTTCACGGCCTGGGCCTCGGCGTCGACGTTCCGCGGGTCGGACAAGCGGGGCGGCGCGAACGGCGCCCGGATCCGTCTGGCGCCGCAGAAGGACTGGGCGGTCAACCAGCCTGCCCGGCTCAGCCGGGTGCTCAACGCCCTGGAGGGGATCCGCACCGCATTCAATGCGAAGGCTGGGAAGAAGCGGATTTCGCTCGCGGACCTGATTGTCCTGGCGGGCGGCGCGGGGATCGAGCAGGCCGCGAAGAAGGCCGGCCACAAGGTCTCGGTTCCGTTCCGGCCGGGGCGCATGGACGCATCCCAGGAGCAGACCGACGTGGAGTCGTTCTCGGTCCTGGAACCGGTGGCGGACGGGTTCCGCAACTACCTCAAGCCGCGGCTGTCCGTTTCCGCCGAGGGGCTGCTGGTGGACCGTGCGCAGCTGCTGACACTGACGGCGCCGGAGATGACGGTGCTCATCGGCGGCCTGCGGGTCCTGGGCGCCAATACCGGAGGATCGGCGCACGGCGTTCTCACGAAAGAGCCGGGCAGACTCACCAACGACTGGTTCGTGAACCTGCTCAACATGGGGACGGAATGGACGCCCTCCTCGAAGGAGGACGGGGTGTTCGAGGGGCGCGACCGCAGGACCGGGGCGGGCCGGTGGACCGCGACGCGCGTCGACCTGGTCTTCGGCTCGAATTCGCAGCTCCGGGCGCTGGTCGAGGTTTACGCGTCCGCGGACGCGGAGGAAAAGTTCCTGGGCGACTTCGTCGCGGCCTGGGACAAGGTGATGAATCTGGACCGTTTCGGCGGTTAGGGTCGCCGGCGAAGAGACTTCGATTGAACCGAAGCCGAGTGATCGGCTTCGGTTTTTTTTGGCCTGGAGGGCGTGGAGCCGGCCGCCCGCCGGGTGAATCCTGACTGATTCAGTAATCTTTCCCTTGCGCTCCCTTCGCCGGACCCGTAACCTCCAGGAGATGCCTTCCACTTCCCGCCGCACGCCGATCGCCATGCGCTGTCCCGGGGCCGTCCCCCGGGGCCGGCGCTCCCTGCGCGCCACACCCTGAGGACCGGCCCCTCCCCGCGCGCCGTCAAACCCGATCGCCGTCACCCCCGAACCGGAGCCTCACTTCCATGACCGAACTTCTCGTCGCCCTCGTCGCGCTGGCCGCCGCCGTCGCCGTGGCGGCACTGTACGGCCGCCACGACGGAGAACTCCTCTGACGGTCCTGATGCGCGCCGAGCCCGACGCCACCGCCCTGGAACTCCCCAGGTTGTCGCTGCGTGGGGTCTCGAAGCGATTCGGGAGCCTGGCGGCGGTCGAGGGGATCACCCTGGACGTCCGGCGCGGGGAGTTTCTCTCGCTGCTGGGGCCGTCGGGGTGCGGCAAGTCGACCGTCCTGCACATGATCGCCGGATTCGAACGGCCGGACGCGGGGACGATCGAGATCGACGGGCGGCCCGTGACGGGCCCGGGGAAGGACCGACTTGTGATCTTTCAGGAACCCGGGTTGATGCCCTGGCTGACCGTCGCGGAAAACGCGGGGTTCGGGCTGCCGCGGAAGCCGCGGGAGCTGTACGAGGAAACGGTGCGGAACCTGCTCCGTCTGGTGCACCTGGAGCGGTTCGGGGAGATGCTGCCCCACCAGCTGTCCGGGGGGATGAAGCAGCGCGCGGCGCTCGCCCGGGCGATCGCCGTCGATCCCGACGTCCTCCTCATGGACGAGCCGTTCGCGGCGCTCGACCCCCAGACGCGGGAGATGCTCCACGGGGACCTCCAGGAGATCTGGATGGGGACCCGCAAGACGGTCGTCTTCGTGACCCACTCGGTCGAGGAGGCGGTGAGGCTCTCCGACCGCGTCGCGATCCTCGCGACCCATCCCGGGCGCGTGCGGCGCGTGATCCCGATCGACCTTCCCCACCCGAGGGACTTCAACTCCGCGGAAATCGCCGGGATCCGGCGCGAGATCCGCGAGGAGATGCGGGAAGAGATGGCGGCGATCGCGCGGGGAAGAGACGGAGCCCCGGGTCCGGAGCGCCGATAGTCCCGGGGCCGCGGGGGCGTGGTACGCTTCCGGCCCGGAGGATCCGCCATGCCGCAGCTGCCACACGATCGTCGCCCGGCCGCCCGCCTGCTGACCGCCGCCGCCCTGACCGTCGCCGCCTGCGGCGCCGGTTGCGGGCCGCCGGACACGTCGCGCGGGATCATGAATCCCCGAAAGGAGAAAATCTACCAGGGCGCGATGGGCGCCTGCGAGGCGGACACCGCGGCCTCCGTCTCGATGATCGGCCCGATGGGCGCCCCGAGGAGCCATCCGCTCCGGCTGAAATCGCCCTGCGCGACCCGAGCGGACCTGGAGGCGGTCATGGGCCCCGCGGACATCAGCGAGCCGGCGCGTGTGAGCTACGTGATCGAGGGCGGGATGGGGAAGGAGGCCGAGGAGGACAACCTCAGGCTGGTCTGGCAGGAGCCGGACTCGCGCTGGGAGAGCTACGGCCCGGAGGGGGTCCGGAAGACCGGTTACCGCGAGATCGTCACCGCGTACCTGGACCGGGAGGGACGCCTCAAGCGTCTCGTCATCGTCCACCCTGTCGGGACCGAGACCATCGAGCGCCACTCGTCCCTCTGGCGCTGGATCGGCTGATCGCGATCACGATGTCTTCTTCCTGTTCTTCCCGCCGAACGTCTCCTCCAGCTTCGCGATCCGGTTCCTGAGCTCGCGGTTCTCCTCCCGGAGCGACTCCACCTCCCGCCGGAATTCCTTCGCGTCCCCCTTCGCCGCCGCCTTCTCCTTCAGTTTCCGAAGCGTCTGGCGCCCGGCCCGGGCGACCAGGTTCAGCGGCTCGCGTTCGACCGCCTCCTCCAGCATCGAGACCGCCTTGGGGTCCTCGAGCGTCCCCAGGTGCTCCATCGACCCGCGGCGGATCTGGTGCTGAACGTCGCGCAGGGAGGCGGCGAAGTGATCCCGGACCTTGCCGCGTTTCGTCTTCTCGGTTTCCGCGTAGAGAGCGGCGAGGCAGGCATTGGCGGCGTTGCGCTCCGCGAGCGACTGCGGAGCCAGGCCGCGCTTCAGGGCGACGGGAACGGCGCGCGCGTCCTTGAGTTCCTTGAACCCCGTCCAGGCGCCGACGCGGACCATGTCGTTGTGGGAATTGCGCTTCAGCCCCGCCGACAGCGCGGCGAACGCCTTCTTCGACTTCGTTTTCCCGAGGTTGCGGAGCGCGGCCATGGCGACCTGGTCCCAGCGGTCGCGCGAGAGTTCGATGAGGCGCGCGGCGGCTTTCTCGTCCTCGAAATGACCGAGGGCGTCGGCGATCGCCACGCGGACGCGCGGGTCGGAGTCCTTCGCCACGAGGAGGACATCCCGGGCATTGTCGGTCCCCATCCTGCCGAGGACGCGCGCCGATTCCTCGCGTAGCCCGCGGAACTCGCCGGACTTGAGAGTGGCCGCCAGGGCCGCGACCGCCGCGGGGTCGCCGGGCCATTTCCCGAGCGACAGGGCCGCCGCGACCTTCATGAGCATCGTCGGCGCGTGTTCCAGCTGATAGAGCAGCTCCTCCTTCGGCTTCACGAACTTCTGCGTCTTCAGGACCATCATGTCGGGGTCAAAGAGCACCATCTGCGGCTTCTCGTCGCAGGAGAAGTAGAAGTGATGCTCGGCCTCCTCGACCTGGATCCGGTGGGTGGCCTTCGACTTCGGCGTCTCGACGTAGACGTCGACGGGCATCCGGAAGACGGGGGTTTCGCCCCCGGTGTTCTGGGTCTGTTTCACGTCGAGCCGCAGCAGCCTGGCCGCCTCGTCGTACTCCCAGGCGATGTCGAATTCCGGGTGCCCCGCCTTGTGCAGCCACTGGCTGAAGAACCAGTCGAGGTGGACGCCGGTCGCCTCCTCGATCGCGACCTTGAGGTCGGTGGTCTCGACGACCTGCTTCTGGTGCTTGTGAACGTAGTGGCGGATCGCCTTCCACCAGTGCGCCTCGCCGAGCACCCAGCGGAGCATGTGCAGCACGAGCGAGCCCTTCTGGTACGAATGGCAGTCGAACATGTCGCTGGTGTCGTCGTACTTCGGGGAGACGATCGGGCGCCGGTATTTCCCGGAGTCCTCCGCGAGGTAGGCGCGCGCGTTCCCCATCATCTCGTAGAGGAACTCGTCGCGCCCCCGGTCGTGCTCGGTGTAGAGAGCCTCGAAGTAGGTCGCGAACCCCTCGTTGAGCCAGGTCTGCGACCAGTTCTTGCAGGTGAGCAGGTCCCCCCACCACTGGTGGGCCAGCTCGTGGGCCACCAGGGGTTCGCTGTCGTAGAAGGGCCGGAAGGAGGCCGGGATGAGCGCCCGGTCCGTGATCGTCGTGATCGTGGTGTTCTCCATGCCGCCCCACATGAAGTCCGCGATCACGACCTGGTCGTACTTGGGGTACGGGTACGCATACCCGATCTTCTCGGAGAAGAACCGGATGATCTTCGCCGTCTCCTGGAAGGTCGGCTTCAGCATCGAGGCCTGCGGCTTCGCCACGTAGTACCCGAGCGGGATTCCCGCGGCGCTGTCCTTCACCTCCGCGAACTCACCGACGCAGACGCAGAGCAGGTACGTCACGTGCGGGACTTCCTGCTTCCAGGTGAACGTCTTCGTCCGGCCTTTCCCCTCCGTGACCTTCACCAGCTTGCCGTTCGACAGGCCGGTGCACCCGGCCGGCACCGTCAGGATCACCTCGTGCGTCATCCGGTCGTTCGGGGAGTCCCAGCACGGGAACCAGTGCTTGTGATCCTCCTGCTGCCCCTGGCTCCAGGCCTGCCGCGGCTTCTTCGGGTACGCCCTGTTCGGCTCGATGAAGTACAGCCCCTTGGTCGGGTTCGCCTCGTACGCCACCGCCACCGTCAGCGTCTCCCCGTCCCCCGCCGTCCGTCCCAGCTCGACCGCGAGCTTCTCCGCCTGCGCCGTGAACGACGCTTTCTTTCCGTTCACCGTCACGCCGCTCACCCGCAGGTCCACCGCGTCGAACTCGACCCGCGTGAGGGGCCGGAGCGTTTTCAGCGTGTAGGTGGCGCTTCCCCCGATATGTTTCCGGACGAGGTCGAACGCCAGTTCGAGCCGGAGGTGTTCGGCGTCGTAGAAGCGGTCGCGGGTGGGGCGGTCTTTCGCGCCGGGGTCGGTGAAGGTCCGGTAGGGGGACCCGTTGGAATTCGGTTCGGGCTTATAGCCGAGGCACATGGGGGAACGCTCCGGTGCGGGTGGGGGGGTGATTCTGGCGCAGGGAGGGGGCGAGGGGAAATGGAATTGAACGGCGGGAAGAATCCCCGGGGCGGGGCGGTTCCGGCGCGGGCGAGGCATCCTGGGACGCCGGGCGGGGCGGGGTGCCCCGGGGCGGCGGGGCCGGGGATCGCACGCGATCTTCGCGATATCTGCAAGTGCAGACATGGCCGGCACTTAAGACCTCCGCGGTCCGCTGGCATCCGGTTCGCGATAGACCCTCCCGTTCATCCACCCTGGCCGGACAGGGAACCAAACCGGACGTTCACCGGACGTTGGCCCGCAGGACAGACACGGGCCGCTTCCCCCGCAGGGGAAGGTTGATGGGAAAGAACAGACCGCCGCCCGTGAAACACCTGAGGGAGATCCGCCATGCTGAACCGACGCGCCGGAGCCGTCTCGCTGGTCACGCTCGCGCTGCTGGGCGTGCTGGCGACCGTGGCGAATCTCGCGGTCGCGCTGTCGACGCGGAGCGTCCCGGCCGCGAGGGCCGCGGTGAGCGTCCGCCGGGCGACCCCTGCGGAGGCCCTCTGCAGCCGTGTCCGCGTGCTCAGTTTCGCTCCCGGGGGGGAGGGGCTGGAGGGGTTGT
>JABWAY010000176.1 GCA_013360825.1 Candidatus Brocadiia bacterium
CCGGGACTCCTCCACCCGCGCCTCGAACAGTCCCCTGACGACCGCCGCCTGCGCCGCGGTGGCACGCAGGGCGAGGATGCCGGAGTCCGGCAGCCAGGCGGACACCGAGGCGCCCGCGCCGCGACGGTTCCCCTGGCCGATCCACTTCTCCACGCCCCGGGGATCCCAGTCCGGGTCCATCAGCTGGAACTGCCGGGCGGCCTCGCGCGCCGGAAACACGTTGAGCCGCTGCTGGTACTCGCTCATCTGATCGCTGAAAACCCACCAGGCGCCCCATCGCTGCTCCACCCGGATCGTGTTCCAGCTGCGGCAGAGCCCGCGCAGCGCGTCCGCGGCGGTCTCCTCCGCACGCGAGTGGTAGTAGATGTTCGCGAGCCCCCATCGCTCGATCCGCGCCTCCGCTTCGAACCGGACGCCCGACGCGTCGCTCAGGTCCTGCAGGACATCCGCGAGCGACTGCCCCGACCAGCGCGCGGTGAACGGGGCGAGGCCGGCCCGGGCGGCGGCCGCGTCGATCCCGGCGCCCGGAGGCGCCTCCCCGGTGGCCGCCCGACGCGCCAGGTCGATCAGGGTGGAAGCGTCGGTCTGGATCCAGGGTGAAGCGGAGAGCACCAGTCCCGATTCATCGAGTGAAGCGGAGGCGTCGCCGCCTTCCTCCGCGGCCAGGCGCTTGAGAAACTCCGCGATGACCTCGAGGTCGCGCGGGGGGATGCCGCGAAGCGCGGATCCGGCGGGGTAGACGGTCTTGACCTTGTCTCCCTGGGGTTTCTGGTCCGCCGTGAACAGGATCGTGTTGCGCCCCCACCCGATCCGCGGGAGCCCGGACACCTGCTCGCTGAGGGACCGGTGGAGGAGCGTGCCGAGCAGGAACTCCAGGGGGACATCGTCGAGCCGGAGCGTCAGCGTGCGCGCGCCGTCCTGGTCGATGCCGCCCCCGACGATCCGCAGCCGGTACCCGAGGTCGGCCTCGACGGCGTCGGCCACGTCGGACCAGGTGGTCGCGCGGAAATTGACGGAGACCAGGCGGGTCCGTGCCTCGCACCAGGGGGTCCCGTGCGGAATCGGCCCGCCCTCCGCGACGATGGAGGCATCGCGGAGCCGCCGGACGAGCCGACGGCAGACGGCCGAGACTTCCGCGTCGTCGCTCGCGATCCCGGCCTCGAGCGCCGGGAGCGCCGCGCGCTTCAGCCTGATCAGCACCTCGCGCGCCTCCTGCCGGACTTCCGGATCGTCCGAGCCGAGCCGTCTCACGGCGATGGCCGCGGGGGTATCGGGAGCGGCGGGATCCTCGGCGGACGCCGCCGCGGCGAGGAGGAGAGCGAGAATCGGCGTCCATGCCCGGCTCATGGGGCCAGTCTACCCGAACCCCGGGGCCGGAGGACCGGACTTGAAATTTCGGGCGCAACGGGTCTAATGGGCCTCCCCACGCCCCCTTAACTCAATGGATAGAGTACAGGCCTCCGAAGCCTGGAATAGAGGTTCGAGCCCTCTAGGGGGTATACAGGCCCTCGACATCCCGGGGGCCTTTTTTCATGGGATGCCCGCCGACGCGCGCCTACGATCCCCCGATGCCCGGCCTCCCGGTCCGTCTCGCCGTCCTGGCGCTCGGCTTCCTCGCGCTGTTCGGCCCGCCTGCGCGCGCGCAGGAGCCCGGAGGTGACGCGGAGCCGCGCCTCGAGCTGGAGTATCAGGGCAGCCTCCAGGTCCACCGCCAGGACGATGGAGAGGCGCTGATCACGGTCTCGACCAGCGTGCGCGTCCGCGGGTCCGCGATCACCATCTTCTGCGACCACCTGGTCCTCTGGTCGCGCGAAAAGTCGCCGATGCCGGGCGCCGAGGGGTTCCGGCTCACCGAATTTTACGCGGAGGGACATGTCCGCCTGGAGTCCCGCGGGCAGGTCTTCGAGGCCGAACGGATCTACGTCGACTTCTCGGACCGGGACCGGCGGACCCTTCTGGTCGATCGCGGACGGCTCGATTCGCAGTCGAAGAAGAAGGGGCTGCCGCTCCACCTCACGGCGGCGGAATTCAGGCAGCTGGCCGGCGGGGATGTCGTCGGGAAGGACGTCTCGGTGACGACCTGCGAGTTCGCGGTGCCGGACTACCGGCTCCAGGCCCGCGAGGTCGTGATCCACGAGGACTGGCGGAGCGGAGACATCGAGGTCTTCGGCGCGGCGCTCTACATCGACCCGCTGGACTTCCCCGTTTTCTGGACGCCGGTCGTGCCGGTGCAGCTGGGGGCGCACCTCCCGCTGCGGCGGCTCAAGTACGAGAAGACGCGCCAGATGGGACACTCGGTCCTCTCCAAGTGGGGGTACGACCTGCGGCGGATGCTGATCGAAGGGGACGGGAGCCGGAATCGCGAGCGGTGGGCCTACGTCGGGATCGACCTGGACTGGCGCGAAAAACGCGGGGTCGGCTTCGGCCCGGAGTACGACTACGAGCTGGACGGGATGACGGGGTTCGGCGACCTCTACTACATCCACGACGAGGCGAACGTCCCCGGCTCCGATTTCCAGGACCGGCTCGTGCCGGTCGAGCGCGAGGAACGGGGGCGCGTCCGGCTCTTCCACCGGCAGCAGCTCTGGGAGCCGCTCTCGTTCGACCTCGAGCTCCACGACGTCTCCGACCCGAATTTCCGGGAGGAATTCCTGGAGAAGGAGTTCAAGTCGGACAAGTCGCCGGAGAGCTACGCCCTGGTGCGCTTCATGCGGGACAACTTCGGGATGACCGCGCTCTATCGCCCCCGCCTGGACGCGTTCTTCTCCTACGTCGAGTACCTGCCGCAGGTCACCCAGTCCCTGCTCTCCGAGGGGCTGCCGCTCGGCTTCTACCTGACGCACAACGCGCAGGCCGCCAACGTCCGCTTCCTGAAGGACAGGAATCAGCCCGGCCTCGACCAGTACCGCACGGTGCGGACGGACATCCAGGAGACGGTGTCGAGGCCGTTCTCGGTCGGGCCGGTCCGGTTCCTGCCGTTCGCGGCCGGGCGGTGGACGTACTGGGATGAGGGATACGACGACCCGTGGTGGACGAACCGCTATGCGGCGGCGGTCGGCGGGAGCGCGCGGCTGTCGGCCTGGCGGGTGTTTCCGTGGAAGCTGGAGGAGATCGGGATCGACGGCGTGCGGCACACGACCAGCCTGGAGGGGCGGTACGTGCGGCAGTACTCCTCGACCTCGCCGGCGGACGTGCCGCAGTTCGATGCGGTCGACCAGGTCCGGGAGTTCCAGGAGATCACCCTGGAGTGGAGGAACCGCCTCGAGGCGCGGGACCCGGAGAGCGGGGAGATCTACGACGCGGTCAATTTCGGCGTGACGGTGGAGTTCTATCCCGACGCGCACAGGGACACCCGGTCCCGGACGTCGCAGAACTTCCTCTATCCGCAGCACTGGATCACGCTCGCGCCGGACCGGCGCGGCGCCTACCCTTCCCGGAACGTCAGCAACGTCCACTTCGACCTCGAACTCCGCGCCCGCAGCGCCTTCGAGCTGCGTGCGACACTCGATCTCAACCCCTACACGGGGCGGATCGAGGAAACCCACATGCGCCTGGAATTCCGTCCGACGCCGACGCTCGCGATCAGTCTCGGGCAGCAGTATGTCACCGAGGTGACGCACACGGTCGGGGCGGGTTTTGAATGGGCGGTGTCGGAGAAGTGGACGCTGCTGGGGCGGACCGAATACGATTTCCGCGGCGAACGCGCGCTGGAGCACCGCTATGCCGTCCGCCGCGACATGCACGATTTCGACGTGGAGCTGGAAGTCCGGTACGACGACGGGCGCGACGAGTTCAGCGCGTCCGTCGGTTTGATTCCGCACCGCAAGGGCAGGGCGGAAGCCGGTGGCCGATGACGGAGTCAACGAGAGGAGCGTCTGCAGCATGAAAGTTTCCGTGATCGGCACCGGGTATGTCGGGCTCGTGACGGGGACCATTTTCGCGGAACTGGGGCACGACGCTCTGTGCATCGACAGCGACGGGCGCAAGATCGACGCGCTGGAGGCGGGCCGGATCCCGATCTACGAACCCGGGCTGGACGCGCTGATCGCCCTGAACAGGAAGGCGGGGAAGCTCCGGTTCGGCAGGAGCATCGGCGAGGCGATGAAGCACGGCCAGGTGGTGTTCATCTGCGTCGGGACGCCTCCGCTTCCCTCCGGCGCGCCGGACCTGTCGGCGATCGACGCGGTGAGCCGGGAGATTGCGAAGCACCTGACGGAGTACCGGGTGATCGTGGAGAAGAGCACGGTGCCGGTGCAGACGGGGGAGAAGGTGCGGGTGGCGATCGCGAAGTATGCGAAGGCGGGGGCGGAGTTCGACGTGGTGAGCAATCCCGAGTTCCTGCGCGAGGGATCGGCGGTGCAGGATGCGCTGAACCCGGACCGGGTGGTGGTGGGCGCGGAGTCGGACCGGGCGCGCGCGCTGATGCTGGAGCTGTACGAGCCGTTCCGCAACCGGACGATCCTGACGGACATCAAGTCGGCCGAGCTGATCAAGCACGCGTCCAATTCGTTCCTCGCGCTGAAGATTTCGTTCATCAACGCGGTGGCCAACATCTGCGAGCTGTCGGGAGCGGATGTGACGCAGGTCGCCCGCGGGATGGGGCTCGACTCCCGGATCGGGGCGGCGTTCCTGAACGCCGGGATCGGGTACGGCGGGTCGTGTTTCCCGAAGGACGTCGATGCCTTCGTCGACATCAGTTCCCGTCTGGGGTACGACTTCCACCTCCTCCGCGAGGTCCAGCGCATCAACCAGGACCAGCGCGACCGCTTCCTCAAGAAGATCGAGGCGGAGCTCTGGGTGGTGCGCGGGAAGAAGATCGGGGTGTGGGGGCTGTCGTTCAAGCCGAACACCGACGACATCCGGGAGTCTCCCGCCATCCGCATCTGCGCGGCGCTCCGGGACGCCGGCGCCCGGGTGAGCGCGTACGACCCGAAGGGGGCGGAGCGGGCGAAGGAGGTCCTGGCGGGGATCGAGTTCGCGGACAGCGCGATGGCGGCGGTGGAGGGCGCGGACTGCCTGGCCGTCTGCACGGAGTGGGACGAGTTTCGCAAGGCGGACATGGACAAGGTCAAGGCGGCGATGGCGCACCCGACGGTGATCGACGGCCGGAACATCTGGGATCCGGCGGAGATGGAGAAGAAGGGGTTCACGTACCGGTCGGTCGGCCGCGGGGCGGCGGGGGGTCCCGCGTGAAACTCGCGGTCTACCCGGGATCGTTCGACCCGATCACGAACGGCCACCTCAACATCATCGAGCGCGCCGCGAAGCTGTTCGACAGGATCGTGGTCGCCGTCTCGGACAGCGAGACGAAGCAGTACACCTTCACCGGCGACGAGCGGATCCGGATGATCCGGCGGTCCATCCGGGCGAAGAACGTGGCGGTCGAGCGCGCGGGCGGGCTGACGATCGATTTCGTCCGGAAGCACCGCGCCCGGGTGATCGTGCGGGGGATCCGGAGCGGACAGGACTTCGAGTTCGAGCTGGCGGTCGCGTGGAACAACCACCGGATCGACCCCTCCATCGAGACGCTTTTTCTCCTGGCGGACGACTCGGTTCAGCACATCCGGTCGTCGATCGTGAAGGAAATCGCGCGGAACGGGGGGGATGTGTCGAGCCTCGTGCCGCCGGTGGTCGCCGGCGAGCTCAGGAAGACGCTGAGGCCGGCGCGCCGGAAGTAGCGCGGCCTCCGCGTGGTAAGATGCCCGCCTCCCGGGGGGGACGCTCGGGAACCGCCCATGACCACTCTCCGCACCGCCTTCCTCGCCGCCTTCGCCTGCGCCGCGGCGTGCGCCGACCCGCTCGACGACGCGCTGGCCACGATCCGCCCCGGGGATGTGCGCGCGCACGTCGAATTCCTGGCGTCCGACGAGCTCGAGGGGCGGGCGACGCTGCAGCGCGGGAACGAAATCGCGGCGCGGTACATCGCCGGGCAGATGCGCCGGATCGGCCTCTCCCCCGCCGGCCCCGACGGGTCCTGGTTCCAGGACGTCCCGCTCTGGATTTCCTCCTACCGCTACACCTGGTTCCTCGAGCTCGTGCACACGCGCGGGGGACGCCGCGACGCCTACCAGGCGTTTCTCGATTTCACGGTCGCTCCGGGAAGCGGGCGCGAGACCGCCGAGGGTCCGGTGTTGTTCGCGGGGTACGGGATCACGGCGCCGGAGTACGACTGGGACGACTACGCGGGGATCGACGCCCGGGGGAAGGTCGTGGTGGTCTTCCGGCATGAGCCGCAGGAGAACGATCCGGCGTCGCGCTGGGAGGGCCGCGCGATGACGCGGCATGCGGAATTCGCGAACAAAGTCGGCAACGCGAAGGCGCACGGCGCGGTCGCGGTCGTGTTCGTCAACGATCCGCTCGGCGGGCACGGGCCGCTCTTCACCCCGACGGACGTCGTCCCGGACACGATGACGCACCGGACGGAGATCGGATTCGAGGAGGGAAAGGACCCGCGCAACGCGACGGAGGGGACGCCGGCGGTCTTCGTGAGCCCGGAGGCGGCGTGCGCGATCCTGGGGCGGACCGTGGAGGATCTCCGTGAGATGCAGCGGGCGCTGGATGCGGGAACCCCGGGCAGCTATGAGACCGGCGGAAAACTCCTGGTCCGGACCCAGGTCGTCGGGCGGCTCCAGACCACCGAAAAGAAAATATCGAGAAACGTCGCGGGAATCCTCCCGGGCTCCCACCCGTCCCGCATGGGCGAGGTCGTGGTCGTCGGCGCACATTTCGACCACCTCGGCGTCAGCGGCTCCGGGGACGACACCATCTTCAACGGCGCCGACGACAACGCCAGCGGCACCGCCGGGCTCCTCGAGATCGCCGAAGCGCTGGCGTCGCTCCCGGAAAAGCCCGACCGGACGGTCCTCTTCATCGCCTTCACCGGCGAGGAAATCGGCCTCCTCGGATCGCGCTGGTACGTCAACAGCCCCCTCTTCCCCCTCGACTCCACCGTCGCCATGATCAACCTCGACATGATCGGGCGGGACGCGGGCGGGAACCCGGCCAATGCGAAATCGGTCACCGTCGCCGGCGCGGGAACGAGCGGCGCATGGGGGCCCCTCCTCGGCGCGCTCCGGTCCGCCACCGACCTCACCCTGCTCCCCACGAATCAGGACCCGGGCGGAAGCGATCATTTTCCGTTCCGCGACCACAGGATCCCGGTCCTGTTCTTCTTCACGGGGTTCCATCCCGACTATCACCAGGTGAGCGACCACGCCGGGAAGATCCGCTACGACAAGGCTGCGGCGGTTGCCCGCGTCGCCGCGCGGGCGGTCCATGAGATCGCGGGGCTGAGGGAGCGCCCCGCCTTCCAGGATCCGGCCGACACGCGCCCCGAGCACCCCGAGGGTGCGGAGCGGGTCTGGCTCGGGAAGGACATCGTTCTGCGGGTGCTGTCGGACGAGGAGGCGGACAAGGCGGGGCTGCCCCCGGACGCCCGGGGCCTCCGCGTCTGGCATTCCCGCCGCCCGACCCTTCTGCAGGACGGGGACGTCGTGGTGGAGGCCGACGGCCGCGACACCCCGGACGTCGAGGCGTTCCTCCAGGCGCTCGCCGGCCGGAAAGGCCGGTCGGTGACGCTGTTCGTCCTCCGCGGCCCGAAGACGTCGCTGTTCGTGCACCTGACCGGCGAAGACCTCGAGGGGTGGGCGCGCGACCGCTGACGGCGCGCGGGAAGGACGCCGCAGGCGATTTTTCCGCGCGACGGGAATACAATGCCCCGGAACCGCATCCCCCGGAGGCTCCTTGCTCGACGGCGTCCGTCCCACCCGCGCAGACCTCACCGGACGCTTCGGCCTCTCCCAGCGCCTGGCCGTCCGGGTCGGCGCGCTGCTCTCGACGCACGTCGAATTCACGGCGGCGCTGCTGGAACTCTGCCGGCCTGGAAGTGCGCTGGAGGGGTTGCTGCTGAAGCGGGAGATTCTCGCGGAGGCGGCGCATCTGGACACGGCGCGGCTGGGGGTGCTGGCGTCCGGGCTGGAGCTGGAGGCGGACCTGGCTGTGGAGGAGCAGGAGCGGAAGCGGGTCGTGGGGCTGGCGGAGGAGCTGGCGGCGGAGGCGGGGTTTGCGGCGCCGCCGCCTGTGGGGGACCCGACGGCGCTTGCGCTGACGCCGCTGGACGTGGACCCGCTGGCGGGGCTGATGCCGCAGATGGGGCCCTCGGCGGCGAGCGTGATGTCCGGGGAGGAGCTGGCGCGGCTGAAGCTGACGATTCTGACGGCCGTGGATTCCCGTGCGAAGGTGGAGGCGCTGCGGAAGTTGCGGATCGCCGCGGTGCCGCAGAACGAGAAGGGGCTGCTGTTCCTGCGGGCGGTTTCGGACGAGTCTCCCGAGGTGCGCTCGGAGGCGGCCACGGGGCTGCGCTCGCTGGGGCTGGACGACGCGACGGCATCGGCGGTGCGGACGCTGTCGGAGGGGACGCCTGCGGAGAAGGCGGCGGCGATCAACACGCTGACGCTCCGGGCCGCCGACTCCGGGGACGCGGAGCGGGCGGTGGTGATTGCGGCGCTGGCGGCGGACCTGCGGG
>JABWAY010000177.1 GCA_013360825.1 Candidatus Brocadiia bacterium
GACCGGTCCCGCCGACCCCCCGCAGTGGGACTACCACCCCTTCGAACGCGCGCTCCCCGCCGACGCCCCCTGGCGGGCCCGGCAGCTCGCCCTGCACGCCCTCCTCAGGAACGAAACCGGCGTCGACGCCTTCCGCCGCACCTGGGGTCTCCCCGGCCGCTGACGCCCGGCCCGGCGCACCCTACCGCCCGCGCAGGGCCTCCAGCAGGTAGCTCTTCACCAGGTAGGGCCGGATCTTCCCCCGGAACTGGGCCACCACACGACCCCGGTGAATGAGCACCGTGCGCGGAACCGCAGCGCCCGCCCCGTAGAGACCGTCGTACGACGCGCGCGAGACGGTCCAGATCGGGAAGTGAGGCTGGAGTTCCTCGCAGGTCTTCGTCAGGTCCGGTCCCTGGGGATCCATCACCGCCACGCCGACCACGTCGAGGCCGGCATCGATGTGGTCGCGCGACAGCCGGTCGAGATCCACGAACTCGGAACGGCAGACGTTGCACCAGGTCGCCCAGAAGCAGACCAGGACCGGCCGATCGGCGCCCGCCAGATCCACGGGCGTGCCCTCGGGACCCAGGATCCCGGCGGCCAGGATCGCCTCATACAGCGGGTCTTCCCCGGTCCCGTCCACCACCGGCAGCTTCGGCTGCGGCACCGCCGGGGCCTCGACGATCCCGTCCGATCCCTCCGTCAGCACCAGGTGACGGTCGGCTTCCGCTCCCCCGAACTGCTGCACCCGTCCGTTCGGCCAGGTCACGCGAATCATGTCGACCCGCGTGCGCTCCCCCAGCCCGAAGTACGCCTGGTTCGGCTGCTGCGACAGGTACCCGCTCCCCGCCGTGATCATCCGGACCTGCTTCACCCCCCCCGCCTCAACCTCGATCTTCGCGCCGATCCCGTCCCGGTTGGACACCGTCCCGCGCGGACGGATCGTGATCCAGTGCCCCGTCACCCCCTCGTTCCGGAGGTACACGGAATCCGCGAAGTAATTGCGGATGAACAGATCCAGGTCCCCGTCCCGGTCGAAGTCGCACGCCGCGAAACCGCGGGCGTCGTGCACGTCTCCCGCCCCCGTCGCCAGGGAAACGTCCGACCATCTCCTGCCGATCCCCTCGTTCCTCCAGAGCTTGTTTATCTCGTACCCGTTCAGCGACTTCCCCGCCATGTTGAACTTCCGCTGCCCCTCTTCAAATTCCCTTTGGTGTGCAACCACACTCTTCCAGAACGGTGGTCACAAATCCTCGGCGTCCGGTCCGCTGATGAACCCGTTCAGACAGTAAATGTCGAGATCGCCGTCCGCGTCGTAGTCGAGGAATTCGCTCCCCCACGCCCACTGGCCGTATTCAAGCCCCCACGCGCGCGTGACGTTCGTGACCGTCCCGTCCCCGTTGTTGAGGAAGAACGCGTTCCCCTTCGTCATCTCGTCGAGCGTGCCCAGGATCTTTTTCTGAAGCGGGCGCAGGAACCACGGCATCGGGAGGAGTTCCTTGCGCTGGAAGATCCAGTTCGTGTTCGAGTACATGTTGGAGAAATACATGTCGAAGTCGCCGTCGTTGTCGACGTCGCCGAAGGCGGCCGACATGCCGAAATTCCGGTCCAGGAGCCCGATCTCCTCCGAGATGTCCTCGAAAGTCCCGTCCTGCCGGTTCCGAAAGAGGCGTTTCTCCCCGAAGTCGTTCGCGACCAGGATCTCCGGCCACATGTCCCCGTCGAAATCCCCCCAGGTGCACGCCAGCGCCCAGCCCTTCTGGACGATCCCCGCATCCTCGGACACCTCCTGAAATTTCATCCCCCCGAGATTGCGGTAGAGCCGGTCCGGCAGGGCGCTCTCCGCGGGCGGGAGCGGGAATTCCTCGTAGAAGTTCCCGTAGATGCACTGGTAGAGGTCGAGCTTCCCGTCGCGGTCATAGTCCGCCGCGGCGCAGGACGTGCTGAACCCGACATGCCCCAGGCCGCTTCCCTCCGTCACGTCGGTGAACGTCCCGTCCCCGTTGTTCCGGTAGAGCCGGCAGGGAGTGCGGATGTTGCTGACGTAGAGGTCCACATGCCCGTCGTTGTCGAAGTCGGCCAGGATCGCTCCCCGGCTCTCCCCTTCGATGTTCCCGACCCCCGCGCGGTCGGTCACATCCTCGAACGTCCCGTCGCCCCTGTTCCGGAGAAGGGTATTCCGCCGGCCGTTCAGGAGGTAGACGTCGTAGAGGCCGTCGCCGTCGTAGTCGCCGCAGGCGAGCCCGCAGTCCGCGGTCTGCTCCGGGATCGGAAGGTAGCCCTTCGCGTCCGGGTGTTTCTCCTGGGGCCACGCGCCGTTGACCTCGCGGGACACGTTTCGGAACTGCGCCCGGCGGGAGCGGGTTCCCACGCAGGGGGACTCGAATCTGAGGGACGTGATCCATCCGACGTCGCCCTGGAATTCCAGGTCCAGCGCCAGGTTCAGACCGTCTTCGCGGACGCCTCCGTCCGCGGACAGGCCGTAGACGTCCAGGTAGAAGTGAGCGCGGGCGCGGACCTGATCGTCGTCGAACTGAACGTCCCGGATCTTGGCGAGGGCCCGCGACACGACGCGCCAGCCGGAGAGGTACTCTGCGAACACCTGCTGAAGGGCATCGCGGTCGAGGGGGCGTCGATTCGGGCCTTCCCCCCGGACGAAGACGACGGTTCCGTCGCCGGACTCGATTTCCGTCCACGCCCCGTCGTCGAAATCTTCGACCCGGAATCCGGGCGTCACACGGCTGACGCAGAGTGCGGGATCCATCGCCTCCAGCCCCGCGGCGATCGGTTTCACGGCCTTGGCGATCCGCTCCTCGGGAAGTTCGCCGACCTCGTAATTCTGGTACGAGGGGCGGCAGGCGGAGAGCAGCACGGCGAGGGACAGGAACGCCATTGTTCGAATCATCGGACGAAGTCCTGACTGTTGCGGCCGCGGGCGCCGCAGGTGTTGCCCCGGGGACGGAGATTTTCCCCCCGCGCGCCGAATCGCGCAACCTACTTGATCAGGTCGTCTGCCCGCGCGGACAGGGTGAGCTCGCGCGGGGAGCCGAGATCGAGCGTCGGCATGGCGAGGGCGGACCCGCGGACCGAAAAGTACTGCAGGGGTTCGAAGACCGTCCCCGCGGCGACCAGGACCTCGTACCTCCCCGCCGCAAGCCCCGGGAACGAGAACGACCCGTCCCGCCCCACCGGCGCCCAGAGGTAGCCTGCAGGTCCGCCCTCCGAGGGTCGGGCGACGACCGCCAGGCTGCGACGGTCAAAATCCGCCGGAAGTCCCGGGATCGCGACCGTCCCCGAAACCCGGTGCCGCGCCGCGGCCGGAATCGCCATCGCGACCGGCGCCGCCGCGGGGAGATCCACCTCCGCGTGAGCCATCCCCCCGTTGCAGACCGCCGTCACCGCCCAGCGCCCAGGAGCGAGCCCCGACACGGCCGCCTTGGACGTCCCCTTCATCCGGTGAGAAATGTAGGGAGCGGGATCCCCCGCGGGATGGAGATGCACCCGCGTCTCCCCGGGCGCCGTCAGGTCGATCATCAGCTCCGCGTAGCTGTCGGGAAGCGTCAGGTCCGCGCGACCGGGGACCCAGAGATCGACCTCGGCGCCGGCGAAGACCTGCCCGCTCTCCCCTTCCGCCACGCGCACCGCGACGCGCCGGCGCCACCGGACATCCGGAAACTGGAGCTGGTAACGGCCGTTGCTGTCCGTCATCGCCGTCGCCCCCGACGGCACCCCCGCGCCGGGCAGGAAGACCTCGACCGTCACCCCCGCCTTCGGCCGCCCCCCCTTCGTCACCGTCCCCTGCAGGTAGCTCCCGGCCCTCTCCAGGACGATCACACCGATGTCGTACATCGGCGCGTGCCCGACTTCGATCAGGTCTCGGCCGAAGTAGGACTCGAAGAGCGACGGGTCCTTCTCCGACGGTTTCCGGATGTCGCCGATCCGGTAGGCGCCTGCCGGGAGTTTGAGAGAGAACCTGCCCATCCGGTCGGTTCGGACGGCGATCGGCTCCCCGTCGAGGTCTTCCGGGTTGGCCAGCCTCAGCACCGCGAATTCCAGCACACCGCCGTCGCGTTTCTCGCTGTCGAAGATCTGTCCGATCAGTTCCGCGTCGGCCCGTGCCAGCAGAGGGCAGAGCAGGCAGAGGAGGAGCGTGCGCATTCCGTGATCCTAAGCCCCCTGTGCCGGGAATTCCACGCCGACCCGCGGGTTACCAGAATGCATCCTGCCATCCCGCGGCGCCGTAATGCGCCTTGAGCAGCTCGGCCAGCTGCGACCTGGGGGCGGTGACGAGGGCGACCTCGCATCCGAGGAGGCCGGCGATGTCGGCCGCCCGCACTCCCTGCAGATCCGCGACCGCCAGAACGATGTGCGAACCGTCGGCCCAGACGGGAATGCAGCGATAGACGCGTGCGATGGTTTTCGGAACCCGGCGGAGCAGTTCCGGTGTGAGTTCGTACTCCGCCAGCATGATGCGCTCCCCGTGGGCCGGGATCCGCGTCGTCTTCGAAGCCGGCAGCCCCGGATCGAACGTCATCACGATCGCCTCGATCCAGGCGGGCGGCGCCAGTTTTCGCACCAGCGACTCCAGCGCGTCCGGTTTCACGTAGTGCATCGAGAGGAGAAACTCCACGAAGGCGCGGAGATCCGCATCGGCCTTGAGCTCCAGAGCCACGTCCGCCGCCACGTCCGGGATCAGCCCCTCTGCCAGGAGGACGCTGACCAGCGCCCGCCCGTGCCGCCGGGTCGTCTTGAGGCCGCTGAAATGAAGGACCGGGTTCGTGCCGCAGCCGGGACAGACGACGGACGCGAAGTCGTGGAGGTGGTGGGCGCGGAGAGACCGCGGGCACGCCGGGCACCTGGCCTCGAGCCAGTGGGCCCAGTCCCCGTACATCTCATCGTTCTCAACCCGCATGGTCCCCCGTGAATTCCTGTCGCGGCGCCGGTCCTGTGAACCGGGAATTGTGACACAGGCGCGGCACCCGCCGCCAGCGGGACCTTGCGCCGCGCGGGCCAGAACGGGGGTGCGGGAAGCGTGCGGGGGGGATAGGATCGGCGTTTTCCAACCCGCGGAGTCTTCATGCCCCAGGACCTGATCGCTCTTGCCGCCGCCCTGTCGTCCGCCGGGACTCCGTTCTGCACCGCCACCGTCGTCCGGAGCGAGGGGTCGGCGTCCGCCCGTGCCGGGGCCAAGGCGCTGGTCGGCGCCGACGGAAGGATCCTGGCGGGGCATGTCGGGGGTGGATGCGTCGATGCCATGGTCGCCGAGGCGGCGCAGGAAGCGCTGCGGACGGGCCGGCCGGGGCGGGTGGAGGTGGAACTCTCCGACGAACTCGGGGCGACCGGCGTCCCGTGCGGGGGCAGACTCGAGGTCTTCGTGGAACCGCACACGGCCCGGCCCCGCGTTCTGGTCGTGGGCAGCGGCCGGATCGTGCAGGCGCTGTCGGAGTTCGCCGCCCGGGCCGGCTTCGACATCGTGGTCGATGATCCCGCCGGAACGCGTGAGCAGTACCCCGCGGCGGATGGAGTGGTCACCGACGATTCCGACTACTCCCGTCTCCCCGTGACCCCCGACACATGGGTCGTCATCGCCACCCACCATAAGTCCGATCACATCGCCATTCAGGAAGCCGTGCGCCGGGGCGCCCGCGGGATCTCGATGATCGCGTCGCTCAAGCGCCGCGGCTCGGTCCGTCAGCTCGCCCTCGAGGTCGGCGTGCCCCGCGAGGCGCTCGACGCGATCCGGTGCCCGGCCGGGCTCGACCTGGGGGGATCGACCCCGGAGCTGATCGCGCTCTCGGTCGTGGCCGAAATCGTCGCCGTCCGGAACGGCGGGACCTGCCGTCCGCTGCGCGAGGTCCGGCACGACGGCGACGGCGGCCGGGGCGGCGGCTGCCCGTCACACTGACACCAGCGCACGCATCTTCACCGCCAGGGCTTCCATCTCCTCAACCTGCGTCGCCCCCTGCCAGACGGTCGCCTCGTGAATGCGCAGGAACGCCCGGGCGGCCTCGGCGGCCGCAGCCCTGTCGCCCCGCGCGGACTCGACCGAGGCCAGGGTCGCGAGGCACTGGATCCTCATGAAATCGGGGATCTCCCGCGACAGGTCCAGCACCGGGCGCATCACGGCCCGCGCCTCCTCGAGCCGCCCCTGCGCGACCCAGAGCTGCGCCTCGCTCAACCGGCACTGGAGCACGCCGGCGGGATGCGGGATCATCTCGAACACCGCGCGCGCCTCCGCCAGCTGCGGCTCGGCTTCCTCCAGGCGCCCCAGATCCTGCAGGATGCTGCCGCGCTCCCACAGGATCCCGGCCAGCTGCACCGTGTCGCCCGACGCACGGATGGCCTCGATCGCAGACGCGGACGCGGCCAGGGCCTCGGCCGCCTTACCTG
The DNA here is from genome assembly GCA_013360825.1 of Candidatus Brocadiia bacterium. GTDB lineage: Bacteria > Planctomycetota > MHYJ01 > WSZJ01 > WSZJ01 > WSZJ01. The sequence goes on from JABWAY010000177.1 coordinate 6,373, forward strand.
ACCGCCTGAGGATCGCGGTGCGGAGCGCGGAGAGATTGCCGAGGAATCGCCGGCGCCCCAGAACCCGGGCGAGCGCCTCCGCCTCCTCCAGCATCGCCATCGCCTCCGCGTGCCGCCCGACCCGGCTGAGAATCGATGCCCGATGCCCGAGGGTGTGCAGCCGGCTGACCTGCCGCCCCTGCCGGCTTTCCTGGCGGGAGGCGAGTTCATACCAGGAGAGCGCCTCGTCGGTCCGGTTCAGGAGTTCGCAGAGCGATCCCAGGGAAATCGCGCACTGGGCGGTCTGCCAGAGGTCCCCGGATTCCACCGCCAGTTCCAGCGCCGTCCGGACCAGCGCGTGCGACTCCTCGAACCGCCCCTGGCGCTTGAAGATGAGGCTCCGGGAGTGAAGAAACGGTCCGCGCAGGGCGGCGGCCGCGGCGTTTCCGGTCAGCTCCTCGCCGCGCAGGCAATCCCGGAGCGCGCCGTCCAGGTCGCCCAGGAACGTCCGGCTGCGGACGCGGGCCAGAAGCGCCTTCGCGATCAATCGCCCGTCCCCCGAGTCTTCGGCGGCGCTGACCGCGGCATCCACGGCGATCCGGCTGCGGTGTCCGTCATTGATGGCACGTGCCGCCAGGGCTTCTTCCTCCAGCAGCGCGACGACCAGATCCGGCTTCATCCGCGGCCGCAGGGTCGGCCGGGACTCGAGGGCCGCCACCACCTCGCGGATCCGCTGATGCCACTCCGCCGCCGACCCGCGAGCGCCGATGTCCCGGACGAGCGCCAGGCAGGCCGCGGCCGCGAACTCCAGATCCCGGATCGCCTCCGCGTCGTCCGTCGCCGAGGCCAGCCGGGACAGCGCCCGTTCGGTCACCGCGGAGAGATTCTCGGACGCCGCTCCCAGCCGTTCCAGCATCTCCCCGTGAAGCTCCGGGCGCGCCGCGGCATCCAGCGAGCGCACATAACGGATCGCCGCCTCGGCGTGCCGGATCTCGAGCGCGCGCCGCTCCGCGGGGGTCGCCGACTGGCTCCACAACCGCCCGGCGTACTCGTGGATCAGCCGGTACATCAGGTGCCGGCGCCCCCACGGATAGTCCCGCGCCGAAAGGAGACTCTTCTTCCGCAGCGACTCGATCACCTCCGGGGACGCCTCCGGCCCGATCACGTCCGCCGCCACGCCCGCGACGAACCCGCCCCGGAAGACCGACAGCTTCTCGAACACGCGGCGCTCCGCCGGGGTCAGAAGCTCCAGGCTCCACTCGATCGCGCCGGAAAGCGTCTGCTGCCGGGGCGCGGCATCCTGCCGCAGCGAGCGCAGGAGCTGGAATTTCTGGCCGAGTTTCCGGAGCATCGCACCGGGTTGGAGAATGCGGATGCGCGAGGCGGCGAGCTCGATCGCCAGCGGGATTCCGTCCAGCTCCCGGCAGATGCTCACCACGTCCGGCAGATTCTCCGCCGTCAGCCCGAAATCCGGCTTCGACTCGCGGGCCCGTTCACAAAAGAGGCGCACCGCGTCGGAGGCCGGTCCGTCCGGGAGGGGGAAAGGCTCGAGGCGCTCCTCGCGCTCCCCCGGGATGCCGGTCGAGCTCCGGGAGGTGATCAGCACCCGGGATTCCGGGGCGCACTCGACCCAGGCCCTCACCGTCCCGCGGCACCCTGCGGCGAGATGATCGAAGGTATCGAGGACGAGGAGAAGCGGGGGACGCGTTCGAAGGAGGTCTCCGACCTGCTCCACGGGTTTCGTTTCCCCGGGAACGGACAGCGCCTGGAGGACGGCGTCCGCAAGTCCGCCGGGATCCCGGACGTCGGAGAGGTCGGCGAACCAGCACCCGCCCTCGAACCTGTCGAGGAGATCGCTGGCCGCGCGGATTGCGAGCCGGGACTTCCCCACGCCCGCCGGGCCTGTCAGGGTCACGGGCCCGGGGTGCGGGGCGAGGAGAAGATCCCGCAGTCTGAGCAGCTCCGTCTCCCTGCCGACGAACGTCGTCGCCTGCGCGGGGAGATTCGTGGGGCGCGCGGGCAGCGTGCGGAGCGCCGGAAACCCGGCCCGATCCCCGGGCGCGCCGACCTGGGACAGGGACTCCGGCCGGTCGAGGCCGCGGAGCCGGTGCTCCCCGAGAGGCACGACGCGGGCC
>JABWAY010000178.1 GCA_013360825.1 Candidatus Brocadiia bacterium
CCCGCCCCCCCCACCCGCGGAATTCGCTTGTCCCCGCCCCGTCCCTGCCGCTATCTTGTCGCGACTATGAGAACCCTCACACTCCTGGTGCTGGTCCTGTCCGCCGCAGGTTGCCGCCTGGAACCCCCCAACGAGCGCTACTGGGCGGAACCCGTCGCCGAGGACTCCCACTGGAAGGCCGGCCACAAGACGGTGTGGGATGAGAAGCGGCGGGTCATCGGGTTCGTCGAGTATCAGGACTCCGAGATCCGGGACGAGGCCCTCGGGGAGGACGCGTACCTGCGCGAAACCCAGCGGCAGACGCACCGCGCGTACTTCGTGAAGGACAGCGAGTACAACGTGCTCGGCTTCATCTCCGAAACCGGCAACACCTACCGGTTCAGGAGCGGCGCCGCCGACTACACCCACGTGGGGAACTACACGATCCAGGACGGGATCCGGGCGCTGCTCGGCACGAACGCCACCATCGAGCTGCTGCCGACCCGGCTGAGCGACTGAACCGCCCGCCGGGAGCTCAGGGGTAGATGCGGTAGATCGTCCGGGGGAAGGGGATGCATTCCCGGACGTGCTCGTTCCCGCAGATCCAGGCCACCGTCCGCTCGATCCCGAGGCCGAAACCGGAGTGTGGGACGCTGCCGTACTTCCGCAGGTCCAGGTACCAGTCGAACGCCGCGCGGGGCAGCTTGTGCAGCGCGATCTGCTCCTCGAGATACGCCAGGTCGTCCGCGCGCTGCCCGCCGCCGATGATCTCCCCGATTCCGGGCGCGAGCACGTCCACGCAGAGCACACGCTTCTCGTTCTCCGGGTCCCGCTTCATGTAGAACGCCTTCACCGCGGTGGGGTAGCGGTGGACCATGACCGGCTTTTCCGAGTCGCCGACGATCGCCATCTCCTGCGGCGTCCCGAAATCGTCTTCATCGCGCATCTCGACGCCCGCGGCGCGGACTTTTGTCACGGCCTCGTCATAGCGGATGCGGTGGAAGGGAGGCACGATCTTCTCCAGGGGCTTCGTGTCGCGCTCCAGGTGCTTGAACTCCTCGCCGCAGGTCTCGAGGGCCCGCCGGACCACGAACGAGACGAATTCCTCCGCGAGCGACATGATGTCGTCCAGCGTCGCGAACGCGATCTCCGGCTCGCACATCCAGAATTCGGTGAGGTGCCGGCGCGTCTTGGACTTCTCGGCGCGGAACGTCGGCCCGAGCGAGTACACCTTCCCGAGCGCCATCGCCGCGGCTTCCATGTAGAGCTGGCCGCTCTGGGTCAGGTAGGCCTTGTCCTCGAAGTACTCGACGTTGAAGAGCGTCGTGGTCCCCTCGCACGCGGCGGGGGTGAGGATCGGCGGGTCGACCAGGGTGAAGTCGCGCTGGTTGAAGAAGTCGCGGATCGCCTGGATCACGCGGGCGCGGACGCGGAGCGTCGCGGACGCCTTCGGCCCGCGGAGCCAGAGATGGCGCTGTTCCATGAGGAAGTCCACGCCGTGCCCGTGGTCCTGGATCGAGATCGGGTACGGCTGCGCGGCCATCTGGATGACTTCGAATCTCCGCACCCCCAGTTCAGCCCCGCCCGGCGCCCGCGGCTCGAGCCGGACTTCGCCCTCGACCTGCACGCTCGACTCCTGCGTCACCCGCCCCAGCAGCTCGAACGTCGCCTCGTCCACATCCTTCCGGCCCGCGACACACTGCAGGAACCCGCTTCCGTCCCGGACCTGGAGAAAGTGCAGTTTGCCCGCGGAGCGGCGGTTGAACATCCACCCGCGGACCGTCACCGTCTCGCCCGCATGCTGCTTCAGGTCCCGGATCGCGACCACGCCCATTGTTATCGGGGGGGCTCGGGGGCCTTCGGAATCTCCTTCGGCTCGTACGGATGCGACCGTTTCTGGAGCATCCTGGCGGAGAAGATCGTCTCCTTCTGCTGGAGCTTGCGGACCGCGTCCAGCCCGTCCTTCACGCGTCCCACGACGAGGAATTTGCCGTCGTAGAGGGGGGCGTCGGCCGTGAAGATGACGAAGCGGAAGGCGGCGCTGTTCCGGAGCGCCTCGGTGTCCTCCTGGCCCTCGGCCGGGAGCGTGCGGACGAGGGCGACCAGCCCGGCTTTCGCCCCGCTGTTCCCGAGCGCGCTGGATTCCCAGGCGATCGTGGCCCCGACCGGCCCGGTTCCGTCCGGGAGCGAGTCCCCGAGGAAGACGGCCTCGGGCTCGACCTTCCAGACGTAGGACTTGCCGTAGAGACCGCGCTCGACGTTCCGGACGAACGCCGCGACCGCGTTGGGCGCGGTTTCCTCGTCGAGCTCGATCGTGACCTTCCCGCCGGGGGTGGCGATTTCGACCTCGGGGAGCCCGACGTCGTTGATGTTCGGGGAATGCGTGTCGCGGGGGGGGCCCTCATCCCTGACTTTTTCCTTCCGCAGCTCGGCCAGCTTCTGCTCCAGCATCCCGTCCTTGCCGCCCCATCCCTTGATTTCGCCCACCGAGTTCAGCAGTGTTCCCGCCAGCTTGCCGGGCATCGATTCCGGCCAGCGCGTCTTCGCCAGCTGCAGCTCGGTCATCGCCTCCTCGTACCGCTGCCCGTCCATGAGCGCGCGGCCGAGCTGCAGGCGGATGAACGGCGCGATCGGCAGGTCGTCGTACTTTTCGGCGAGCGCCCGCAGCGCCTCGGGGCTCTTGGCCTGCTCCAGCTCCCACCATGCCTCCTGGACCCGCGCTTCCGCCTGCGTCGCCCGGAACTTGAGGATCGCCCAGGAGAGCAGGACCACCGTGAGAACGGCGTAGATCACGTTCTGGTAGGTCTTGACCCCCTCGAAGATCCGCTGCATCCAGAGCGGCAGTCCCTCGTGCTCCGCGATGACGGAGTCGAGCGTCCGGCCGGGAGGGAGCTTCGGGCGGGTGTCCTTGTCGTTTTCGGCGGTGGGCATGGGTTCTCTCTACTTCAGGCGGATCTCGACGGTCACGAGGATGAAGTCTTCCGTGTTTCCCAGCTTCGCGGTGACGGTCGCGCGCTCCTGGCCTTTCGTGTAACGGAGCGTCCGGACGACGCCGTCGGCGTCCGGGGTCGCGTTCTCGAGATCCCACCCGTTCACGGGCATCTGGTGCTGGTAGAAATCGCTCACCGTCTGGACGCTCCGTCCCTCGCCCCGGTAGGTGATCCGGTAATTGCGGAACTTCTCGTGGTTCTCGTAGTAGGACTTCGTTTCCTCCGTGTCCGGGGCGCGGGTGTACCCGCGCGGGACGGGGATGTCCTCCTGCGTGTCGGGGACGCCGGGGTTGGTGGACTGGCAGCCGGCGGCGAAGAGTGCGAGCAGGAGCGCGGGGACGAGTCGGAGCATGGGGTCCTCTGAATTGTGCCTGAAGGGGGTGGGATTATATAGGGTGTGGCGGGAGTGTAAAGGACGGGATGACGGGGAATCAGGCGGGAATGCCGCGCTCGATCCAGCCGCCGCCGAGGACGTCGTCGCCGCGGTAGAACACGGCGGCCTGGCCCGGGGTCACGGCCCGGACGGGCTCGCGGAAGGCGACATGGACGGCGTCGCCGTCGAGGGTCAGGGTCGCGGCCGCGGGGCGGTGGTGGGCGCGGATCTGCACGTCGGCGTCCAGCGTGCCGGCGGGCGCCCCGCCAAGCCAGTTGACGCGCCGGGCGACGAGGCCGCGGGACAGCAGGTCGTCGGCGAACCCGACCACGACGGTGTTCGTCTCCGGTTCGAGGGCGACGACGTAGGCGGGGCGCCCCAGCGCGATCCCCAGACCTTCCCGCTGCCCGACCGTGAAGTTCTCGATTCCGGGGTGCTCGGCGAGAAGGCGACGCTCCATGTCGACCATCGGCCCGGGGCGGGGGGCCGCCCGTTCGCGGATGAGCCGCCGGTAGTCGTTGTCGGGGACGAAGCAGATTTCCATCGACTCGGGCTTCGCGGAAACCGGCAGGTCGAACCGCCGGGCCTCCGCGCGGACCTCGTCCTTGCTCAGGGCACCGATGGGGAGGAGGGTCCGGGCGATCTGGGCGGGGGAGAGGGCGAAGAGGACGTAGGACTGGTCCTTCGCGCGGTCGTGTCCGCGGCGGAGGACGCCGTTCTCGAGGCGGGCGTAGTGGCCGGTGGCGACATGGGTGGCGCCGACGGCGTCGGCGTAGTCGAGGAGGCGCCCGAATTTCAGGGCCTGGTTGCACTCGATGCACGGGTTCGGGGTGCGGCCGCGGGCGTATTCGGCGACGAACCGGTCGACGACCGTGCGGAATTCGGCGGAGAAGTCGAGGGCGTAGAAGGGGATGCCGAGGCGGTCGGCGACGCGGCGGGCGTCCTGGGCGTCCGCGGCAGAGCAGCACCCCTGCCGGCTGGAGCGTGTGGCGTGCTCGACGCCGTTCCGCATGAACAGCCCGACGACGTCATGCCCGCGCTCCCGGAGCAGGGCGGCGGTGACGGAGGAGTCGACGCCGCCGCTCATCGCGACGACGACGCGGCTGGGGGGGATCGGGGAGACCATGGGTGCGGGGATCGGACTCCGGGAAGCTTACCAGTTTTCCTGTCGTCCGCCCGCTCCGCCGTTATAATGCCCCCCCTCATGACCCACCTTCTGGAACTGCTCGCCCAGGCGCCTCCCGGTCCGGGCCCGACCACCACCTCGACCGGGGCCGCCCCCGCGGGCCCGGGGGCCGATTCCGCCGCCGCCGCGCCGCAGGGCAACTCGATGATGACCATGCTGGTCTTCTTCGGGCTGACGCTCGCGGTGATGTACTTCCTCATGATCCGCCCGCAGCAGCGCAAGGACCGCGAGCTCAAGAACATGGTCGAGAAGCTCAAGAAGAACGACCGCGTCATCCTCCAGAACGGAATCTTCGCCGTGATCGCCCAGGTCCGCGACAAGGACATCATCGTCAAGATCGACGAGAAGAACGATATCCGCGTCCGGGTGCTCAAGAGCGCCATCCTCGGGATGGAGCGTGCCGCCCCCGAGGGGGAGCGAAAGGGCGAGAAGGAGAAGGCCGCCGAGACGGAGCCGACCGGGGCCGACGCTTGAACCGAGTTCTTCACGCGGCCGCCCTCCTCCTCCTGGCGGCGGGACTGCTCGCCGGGGAGTGGCGCGCGGCCCGGTGCCCGGGTTCCACCGGCGCCCCCGAACTCCGCGCGGCCGCCGAGCAGCCCCGCGGTATGGACCGGTCCCAGTCCTCCCTCCCGGTCCTCTTCCTCCTGGGCCGCACCGCCGAATCGAACGGCGCCGGCAAGGCCCCCGTCGTGGCCGCCGGCGCGGTCCTCCCCAGGTTCTTCCTCTCGGCCGGCCGCTTCGAGTCCGCCCCCTCCACGCCGCCCGCATCCCGTCCCGGGACGCTGCGCCCGGGCAGGGCGCCCCCCGCCCGGTCCTGACCGGGCCGACGGGTTCCCTGCCGTGACCACTCTCCCTTTGCGGGGCGCGTTCCATGTCTGAAACCAAGCTGAAATTTCTCATCATCCTGATCCTCAGCCTCGGCTTCGCCTACATCGCGTGGCCGAGCGAGCACAAACCCGGGTTCAAGCCCGGAAGTTCCCTCGAAGCCTGGAAGCTGAACCTGGGCCTCGACCTCCAGGGCGGCGCCTGGTTCCGCGTGAGACTCAAGGCGGAAGGGTTGTCGGCGGACGAAGTGACGAAAGGCACGGAGGAGGCGCAGAGCATCCTGGAGCGCCGGGTCAATCTGCGCGGCCTGAAGGAGCCCCGCATTTCGCGGGTCGGCACGAATGAGATTCAGATCGAGGTCCCGGGGCTGAAGACGAGCCAGCAGGTCGAGGACTTCAAAAAAGTCATCCTCAGCGCCGGGCACCTGGAGTTCCACCTCGGGGCGGACGAGCAGGAAATCCAGATTCACGCCCAGACCGGCGTGGCGCCCCCCGGGACGCGCTTCTATGTCGGTCCCTCCCAGAGCCTGCTGTGCAAGTCGGAGGTGACGCTGGACGGGAAGGCGGTGGAGGACGCGAAACCGGGCCGGGACGAGGGCGGGAAGCCCTCGGTGAACTTCACGCTGACGCCGGAGGCCGGGCGGCGGTTCGAGGCGATCACGAAGGCGAACAAGGACCGTCAGCTGGCGATCATTCTGGACGACCGGCTGGTGTCGGCGCCGGTGATCCGGTCGACGATCGGGCGGGAAGGGGAGATCAGCGGGCGGTTCAGCGTGCAGGAAGTGAACGACATGGTGACGGTGCTGACGACCGGGTCGCTGGTGGCGCCGCTGGAGATGGTGGGGTCGAGCTTCCTGGGGGCCGCTCTCGGTCAGGACGCGGTGGACCGGGGGCTGAAGGCCTGCTACTTCTCGCTGATCATCGTGATGCTGTTCATGCTGGGGTACTACCGGCAGGCCGGGCTGGTCGCGAACGTGGCGATCCTGATGAACCTGGCGTTCATGATGGGGCTGCTCGCGATCCTCGGCGCCACGCTGACCCTTCCCGGCATCGCGGGGCTGGTCCTCACGATGGGGATGGCCGTGGATGCGAACATCGTCGTGTTCGAGCGCATGCGGGAGGAGCGGGACCGGGGGAAGAACGCGCTGCAGTGTCTGGACGCCGGGTACGAGCGCGCCCTGCCCGCGATCGTCGATGCGAACATGACGACGCTGCTGACCGGGGTGGTTCTCTACTACTTCGGGAGCGGCCCGATCCAGGGATTTGCGGCGACGTTGAGCATCGGCATTTTCACGACGCTGTTCACGACCCTGACCTGCAGCAAGACGATCATGAAGCTGATGCTGGAGTCGGGGATCCTGAAGGAGTGGAGCATGGCGCGCGTGTTCGCGAAGCCGAACTTCGGCTTCATGAAGATCGCGCCGAAGGCGGCCGGGTTCTCGGTCGTGCTGGTGGTGATCGGGGTGGTCGTCTGGTTCGCGCGCGGCACGGAGAAGTACGGGATCGATTTCCGGGGCGGCGTCGCGGTCCAGATGAGGTTCAACAAGCCGACCCCGATCGAGGACGTCCGCAGGGGAATCGCGGCGATTTCCGGGGAGTCCGGGCCCAAGTACCCGGGAGCCGAGGTGCAGTCGGTGATCCTCGGCGCGGACAGTTCATCGTCGCGTGAGTCGATGCAGTTCCAGATCCGCGCCCTGACGACGACCGGGGTGGAGTCGGAGGATCCCGAGAAGTTCAAGGAATCGCTGGTGGCCGACCTGCGCAAGCAGTTTGCGGGGGCGATCCCGTCCCCCGCGCTGGAAGTCGGGCAGGACAAGTTTCCGGAGGGGCATCCGTACTTCGGCGGCGGGACGATCCGGATTTCGCTCCTGGAGCCGAAGCCCGCGAAGGAGACGGTCGCGAAGATGCAAAAGCTTCTCGACCAGATGGGCCTGACGAAGCCGGCGGAGGCGCCGGTGCACATCGTGAAACCGCTCGGCCTCGACGGCAAGCCGACGCAGGACGCGAACGCGGCCATCTACGAGATCTTCCTGACCTCCGGGGACTTCTCGGACCGGGAGCGTCTGGGCGACCGGATCCAGGAGCAGCTGAAAGGCCTGGGGATGGCCCTGTCCGGAGACCCGTTTCCGTCGGTGGAAACGGTCAGCGCCTCGATCGTCACGGAGCTGAAGGAGAAGGCGATCATCGCGCTGATCATCAGCTGGCTCGGGATCATCCTCTACCTGGCGGTCCGGTTCGAGTTCCGGTACGGCGTCGCGGCGGTCGCGGCGCTTGTCCACGACTCCGTGATCGCGGTGACCTGGACGACGCTGATCGACTGGATGATCCCGAAGTCGTTCGGCATCGACCTCTCCGTCTCGCTGACGACGGTGGCGGCCGCGCTGACGGTGGTCGGGTACTCGGTGAACGACACGGTGATCATCTACGACCGCCTGCGTGAGAATTTCCGCGAAGCGCGGTACAAGAGCCTGGCGCAGCTGATCGACGACGCGCTGAACCAGACGCTGTCGCGCACGATCATCACCTCGTTGACGGTGTTCTTCACGACGACCGTGCTCCTGATCGCGACGCTGACCTCGGGCGGCGGAATCGCCGGCCTGGCGATGCCGATGCTGATCGGCGTCATCGTCGGAAGCTACTCGACGCTGTTCATCGCGACGCCGCTGATCTACTGGTGGCGGGGCGGGGCGAAGGCGAAGATGGAACCGCCCGCCCAGGTCTCGTAAGGCCCTCCGGAATTCCACGATCCCCCCGGCCCGCGAGGACCGGGGGGATTTTTCTGCCTTCGGCGGTCGCCCGGTCCCTATAATGCCACGCGATGCCGGAACGGATCAGAATCAAGGCCCGCTTCGCGGACCAGTGCCCGCTCTTCAAAGCCGGCGAGGGGATGACCCTCGAGCTTCCCGGCGTCGTCGCGTCCCGGTGCCACAACGTCTGCGCCGCTTCGCTGCACGCCTTCCACATGCTGCACGAGATCCGGAAAGGGGCGGTGGGGGGGCGGGAGTACACCTGCTCGTGGACGAACTGCCGCGCGACGATGATGGTGGAGGTGGGCGCGGAGTTCCCGGAGGTCCGTCCCGGGGCCGGGTCCGCGGCGGCCGCGCCCGCCGCACCGTCCGCCCCGCCCGCG
>JABWAY010000179.1 GCA_013360825.1 Candidatus Brocadiia bacterium
GAGGCGGGCGCGCGCGGCGGGGCGGCCGTCGGCGGCGGGGGTGTCGGCGGAGGTGTCGCCGAGGACGGCGTCGACGCGGTAGACGCCCCGGGGGAGGCCGGAGAGGGACGCATCGCCGGTCCAGGATCCGCCGGCGGGGAGGTGTGCGCCGTGAACGGAGATCCAGCTGACCTGGAGACAGCGCCCGCCCGCGGTGTGAATGCGGAGGGTGACGGCGCCGGAGCGGGATCCCTCGGGGCGGAGGAGGCGGGCCACGCGGGCGCCGGGACCGAACAGCGCGATCGCGGCGGCGTCGGAGTCCCGGCGTCGGAGTTCGACCGCGACCGGGCCCCCGTTGGAGAGGACCGCTTCGATCGTGCCGTTCCCGGCGTCGCGGAGCGTGAACGTCACCGCGGAGGTCTCCGGGTCCCGCGGGAACGCGGCCGTCGGGGCTGGCCATCGGGAGGCGCAGGCCTGGAACTCGCTCTCCCAGGGCCATCCGGTGAGGCGCCCGAGCGTCCACCGGGCATTGGCGCGCACGGGCGGGGCGGGGTCGGATCCCAGTGCGATCAGCCGGGGAATCGCTCCGGGGGTGTCTGCGAGGAGCAGCGCCGCATTGGCGCGGTGGATCCACTGGTCGCTGCGGGAGCGGGAATCGAGGCGGCGGGCGGCGAGGGAAGGGGTGAGGGCGGCGGCGAAGGCGGCGGCGGTGCAGAAGGCGAGGGCGAGTCTGAGGGCCATGGGGGAGATGATGAAGGAAAGAAGGGAAGATTCAAGTGGGGGAGCGGGGTTTCTGGGGCGGGCGGGGCGGGCGCGGGGGCGGGACTGCGGTCACCAGTCGCGGCCCGCGGCGCCTGTACGACGTAAGCTCTGTGTGCAGCAAGGGTTATGCCTGCGCTGGAATCGCTCCAGGATTCCTCCCGATCCCGGAGATTTTCTCGAAACCTCGCTCCCTTTCCAGGGTTGTAAACAGCATGACCTGCAAACACTGCGAAGACCGCCTCCTCCCGTGGCTCGACCGCCGACTCGACGCGGCGACGTCCGCAGAGTTCGACCGCCACCTGAAGTCGAGCCCGGCCTGCGCCCGCGAGGCGGGCGAGATGCGCCGCACCTGGCATCTCCTCGGCTACCACCCGGGACTCTCGCCGACCGGCAACCTCCCGGCCAGGCTCCTCGAGGCCGCACGCGTCCAGCTCGACGCCGAACGGCGATGGACCTGGCGCCTCCGGAAACACCTCCCGCTGGTCGCGTCCGCCGCAGTCCTCCTCGTCGTCGTCTGCTTCTCCGTCCTCTGGCACCCCGGCGCCTCCGGCCCCGACGCCGAACTCAACCGGATCCTCGCCTCCCTCGACCCCGAGGAGCGCGAGGTCGTCCTCAACCTCGACCTCTACGAGAACCTCGAAACCGTCCAGCACATGGACGTCCTCGAAGACCAGGGCGTCGTCGAATACCTCGACCTCGTGCAGAGCTTCACCGATGAAGATTTCTAAACCCCTCTTCCTCGCCTTCGCCCTCGTCGCCCCGTTCGCGGCCGCCGCGAGCGCCGTGCCGGAGCGCCCCTCCGTTCAGGAGGTCCGCGAGAACATCCGCCGCTGGCGCGCTCTTCCCCAGGGCGAGCAGCAGCGCATCCGGCAGAACTACCGCCAGTTCCGCCAGTTCAAGCCCGACCAGGCGGGGCTCGTCCGCGAGCATTTCCGGAAATTCCGCAATCTGACTCCAGAGCGCCGGGCCGAGCTGTCGAAGAAGCTTCAGGACCTGCCGCCCCAGCAGCGGGAGCAAGTGGCGCAACGGCTCCGGAAGCTGCAGCAGGAAGGGTCGGACAGGCGAAAAATGGCGGTCGCGTTCGCGAAGCTGGCGAAAAGCCTGGGCGCGGACGAGAAACGCCGGCTGGAGGAGATCCAGGATCCTGCCGAGAAGCGTCAGTACCTGAGCGGGCTGTTCCGGGAACGCGTCCAGAGGATGTACCTCGAGGGGCGCACGCCGGAGGAACGGGCCGCGTGGGACCGGCTGCCCAGGGCGGATCGGAAGGATCACCTGCAGCGGTTCTTCAGGGAGCGGGTCATGCGCGGCCCGCCTGGCGAAGGAGGAGGTGTCCGATGATGAAGCAGGCGACCCTGGCCCTCGCGATGCTGTTCGCGGGGGCTTTTTCTTTGGAAGCGCGGGAGCCGGGGCCCGCGCACGACGGGGAGTGGCGGGAGTTCATGCGTCGGTGCGGCGGGGAGCTGGTGCCGGAGGCGAAGATCCGGAAGGCGGTGAAGTCGATGAGTCGGAGCGACCGCGCGGAGGTGCAGGCCCGGCTGCGGCGGATCCGGCTGATGACCGAGGCCTGGGCGAGGGCGGAGCGGCAGGCCCAGGCGCTGTTCGCGACCCGGGCGCTGGTGGGCGGACTCTACCCGGCGCTGCGGGCGGACGTGCGCCCCGCGGTGGATTTCATCATGCAGATGAACGGATTCGGGGTGAAGCGCGGCGTGATCGGGCGCCGGACGGGGCAGATGCTGTAGGGCGTGGAAGCGGCGGACGGAGCATTGACAGCCGGGCCTGCGGGTCCGGCTGTTTTGTTTTCACGGGGCGGTTGCGGCAAATCGGCAAACCGGGGGCGCCCGGCCGCGTATCATGTGCGGCCTTCCGGCGCCGCCGGTGCCCGTTCCGCGCGAGATCCGCGGGGCGGGAGATCGAAACCCTTCGGAGACCTGGAAACATGCGCCTGCCGATCGCCCTCGCCGGACTCCTTTTCGCCGTCTCGACCGCGGCCGCCCTGGAGCCGCCCGCCTACCTGCTCGCCCCGGACGACGCCTACGCCTGGTCGGCGAAAACGACGACACGGCTGGAGGGGGCGGAGGTCACGGTCCTCCGGCTGACGTCGCAGAAATGGCAGGGGAAGACGTGGCGACACTGGATGCACGTCGTCCGGCCGGACGAGGTCGCCCACACCGGGACGGCGCTGTTCCTGATCGCCGGCGGATCGACCTCGAAGGACGAGCCGCGGGCGATGACCCCGGAGGTCGCCGTGCTGCGGGAGGTCGCCATCCGGACGCGGAGCACGCTGATCGTCCTCTCCCAGGTCCCGAACCAGCCGCTGTTCGACGGAAAGTCCGAGGACGCGATCATCGCGCACACCTTCGCGAAGTTCCTGGAGACGGGGGACGAATCCTGGCCGGCGCTTCTCCCCATGACGAAATCCGCCATGCGGGGGATGGACGCGGCGCAGGCCTTCCTGAAGGAGCGGTACCGGCAGGATGTCGGGAAGTTCGTGGTGACCGGTGCGAGCAAGCGCGGCTGGACGACGTGGATGACGGCGGCGTTCGATCCGCGCGTCGCGGCGATCGCGCCGATGGTGATCGACACGCTGAATTTTCCGCGCCAGATGAAGCTCCAGGTCGAGTCGTTCGGGGACTATTCGGACCAGATCGGGGATTACACGGCGCTGAACCTGCCGGAGAAGCTCAAGACGGCGGAGGGGAAGCGCCTGGTGGAGCTGGTCGACCCGCACGTCTGGCGCGAGCGGTTCACGATGCCGAAGCTGATCGTGCTGGGGACGAACGACCGGTACTGGCCGGTGGACGCTCTCAAGGTCTACCTCGGGGATCTTCCGGGGGAGACGCTGGTCCACTATGTCCCGAATGCCGGGCACGGGCTGGGTCCGGGGGCGGTGGAGGCGATCGCGTCCTGGTACATGAACCTGCTGGAGGGGCGGGAGCGGCCGAAGTTCACCTGGGAGACGTGCACCGAGGAGGGCTGCTGCACGACGACGCTGGTCTGCGCGGGAAAGCCGGTGCGGGTGGAGTTGTGGCGGGCGGCGAGCGAGACGCGGGATTTCCGGAACAGCCGCTGGACCTGCGAGCCGCTGGAGCTCAAGGACGGCAGGGTCAGTGCCTGCGTCGACCACCCCGACGCGGGGTGGATCGCCTGGCACATCCGGGTGACCTGGGACGGCCCGCTCGGCCAGGAGTACGCGCTCTGCACGAACGTGGAGACGGCGGGGGCCCCCGCGGGGAAGTAGGGAGACCGGGGACGGGGCCGCCGGGGCGGCGCCCCGGTCAGAACACGAAGACGTTCCCCTTGTCCCGCACCCCCTCCCACCGCGATTCCTCGAACCGGTACAGCCTCGCCGGCCGGTGGGCCCCGACCTTCCGCGCCCGCCCCAGCGGCCGCAGCACCTTCAGCGACAGCAGCTTCTTCCGGAAATTCCGCTTGTCCAGCACGCGCCCGAGCACCGCTTCGTAGGCCTCCTGCACCTCCGTCAGCGTGAATTCCTCCGGGAGCAGCCGGAAGCCGACGGGGGAGTATTCGATCTTGCCGCGGAGGCGCTGGAGGGCGTAGTCGACGATCCGGCGGTGGTCGAAGGCCAGGCGGGGGAGAGCGTGGAGCGGGGTCCAGGAGGCGTCGCCGGCGGGGAGCGGGGTCGCCGGGGGGACGAGGGCGATATGGGCGACGGTGATGACGCGGCCGCGGGGGTCGCGGGCGGGGTCGCCGAACGTGAAGAGCTGTTCGAGGTAGACGTCGTCGAGGCCGGCGCGCTGGCGGAGGATGCGGACCGCGGCGGCCTGGAGTTCCTCGCGGGGGTGGAGGAGGCCGCCGGGGAGGGAGGACCAGCCGGCGAAGGGTGGGCGGAGGCGGCGGAGGAGGAGGACCTGGAGGCGGGCGAGCCCGAGGCGGAAGAGCACGGTATCGACGGAGACGCGGCAGCCGGTCACGGGCGCCTCGCGGCGGCGCGGGCGGCGGGGCGGTATCCCTGGGCGATCGGGAGCCTCCGGCCCGCGCCGAAGGCCCGGGGCGTGACCTTGAGGCCCGGGGGCATCTGGCGTCGCTTGTATTCGTTCCGATCGACCATCCCCACCACGGCGGCGACGGTCGCGGGGTCGAAACCGCGGCGCACGATCGCGGCCGGATCCTCGTCGTGGACGATGTAGCGCTCGAGGATGCCGTCGAGGAGGTCGTAGGGCGGGAGGGAGTCCTGGTCCGTCTGGTTCCGGCGCAGTTCCGCGGTCGGCGGCCGGGTGAAGACCCGCTCAGGGATGGCGGCGCGGACGGTGTTGGCATGGCGCGACAGCGCGTAGACCTGCATTTTCGGAAGGTCGCTGATGACGGCGAGGCCGCCGCACATGTCCCCGTAGAGCGTGCAGTATCCCGTGGCGAGCTCGCTCTTGTTTCCCGTCGTGAGCAGCATCCACCCGAACTTGTTCGAGAGCCCCATCAGGATCAGCCCGCGGATCCGCGCCTGGAGATTCTCCTCGGTGACGTCGGCCTTCCGGCCCGCGAACGCCGGCGACAGCGCGCGGAGGGAGGCGGCGAAAACTCCTTCGATCGGGATCTCCCGGACCCGGATTCCGAGAGCGTGCGCCATCGTCCGGGCATCCTCCCCGGAGGCGCGGCTGGTGAAGCGGCTGGGGAGCAGGGCCCCGTGGACCCGCGACGGGCCGAGCGCCTCCACGGCGATCGCCGCGACCAGCGAGGAATCGATGCCGCCTGACAGACCGAGGACCACGTCGCTGAACCCGCACTTGCGCACGTAATCCCGGACCCCGAGGACCAGGGCATCCCAGGTCTCCGCCGTGTCGCCCGCGGGCTCCGGACGCACCGTCCCGGCGCCCGCCTCCAGGTCCACGACGACGAGGTCCTCCGCGAAGGCCGCCGCACGGGCCATCAGGCGCCCGCGGGCGTCGAACGCGCACGACCGGCCGTCGAACACGAGGTCGTCGTTCCCGCCGACCTGGTTCACGAAGATCAGCGGGGTCTTCCGCCTCCGCGCGATCGAGGCCAGCATGTCCTGCCGCAGGGCTCCTTTGCCCCGCCACCACGGCGACGCGCTGATGTTGACCAGGATGCGCGCGCCGCGGCGCGCCAGTTCGGCCATCGGATCCACCGCGTAATGGCGTGTCTTCCAGTACGCCTTGTCGTTCCAGGCGTCCTCGCAGATCGAGAGGCCGAGGCGCGTCCCGCCGAACCGCACGACCCCGTCCGGGGCTCCGCGCTCGAAGTAGCGCTCTTCGTCGAACACGTCATAGAACGGGAGGAGGGACTTGTGCGCGACCGCCGCGATCCGGCCGCCGTGGAGGAGGGCGGCGGCGTTGAAGAGGGGGCGCCCCTCGCCCGGGTTGGGGTCCGCGAACCCCGCCACGCAGGCGATTCCCCGGGTGTCGCGCGCCAGCGCCGCGAGGGCGCGGCGCTGGGCCCGGACGAAATCTCCCTTGAGCAGGAGGTCGCGCGGGGGATATCCGGTGACGGAGAGCTCGGGAAAGACCGCCAGGGAGGCTCCGGCCGCCTTCGCGCGCCGGAGGGCGTCGCGCATCCGGGCGACGTTGCCCTCGAGGTCGCCGACGACGGCGTTCAGCTGGGCGAGGGCGATGCGCATGGAGTAAGTGTGACGTTGACACGAACTCCCGTCCAGTCAATTGACCCCGCCGCCGCTCAGGCCTTCACGACCCGCCCCCGCCGCGCGGACCCCTTCATCGCGTTCCGGGTGTCCACGACCAGCGCGGCATGCTTCGCCACGAACGCATAGTCGACGTCCGCGTGGTCGGTCACGACCAGGACCGCATCCTGTTTCCGGAGAAGGGCCGGCGTCAGCGGCCGGCTGCTCATCCGAATCGCATGTTTCCGCGTCGGCGGAATCTTCGGAACGTGCGGGTCGTGGTATTCGAGTTTCGCCCCGCGCTCCTGGAGGAGATCGATCAGCTTCAGCGCCGGGCTCTCCCTCACGTCGTCGCTGTTCTTCTTGTAGGCGATCCCGAGGAGGAGGATCCGGGCGCCATGGAGCGTCTTTCCGCGCCGGTCGAGCGCCTCCGCGACGCGGGAGACGACGTAGTACGGCATCGACGCGTTGATCTCCCCCGCGAGCTCGATGAACCGTGTGGTGACGTCGTACTGCCGCGCCTTCCAGGAGAGATAGAACGGGTCGATCGGGATGCAGTGCCCGCCCAGCCCCGGACCGGGGGTGAACGGCTGGAATCCGAACGGCTTCGTCGACGCCGCGTCGATCACCTCCCAGACGTCGATCCCCATCCGCTCGAAGACCACCTTGAGCTCGTTCACCAGCGCGATGTTCACGCAGCGGTAGATGTTCTCCAGCAGCTTGGTCGCCTCCGCCGCCGCCGCGCTCGAGACCGGCACGACGCGGACGACCGCCGCGCCGTAGAGCGCCGCCGCCACCGACCCGCTCGCGGCATCGAGCCCCCCGACGACCTTGGGGATCCTCTCCGTGGACCAGTTCGGATTTCCGGGATCCTCGCGTTCCGGGGAAAACGCGAGCAGGAAGTCTTTTCCGAACGCGAGCCCGCTCCGCTCGAGAATCGGCCGGCAGACCTCCTCCGTCGTTCCGGGGTAGGTCGTGCTCTCCAGCACCACGATCTGCCCCCGCCTCAACCGTTTCGAAATCGCCTCGCACGTCTTCTCGATGTACGACATGTCCGGGTCGCGCGTCTCCGTCAGCGGCGTCGGGACGCAGATCAGGATCGCGTCCGGCTCCGAAAGCCGGGCGAAGTCCGCCGTCGCCTCGAAACCCCGCTTTGTCATCTCCTTCACCGTCGTCGCCGAAACGCTCTTGATGTAGCTCCTGCCGCGCCCGAGCGACCGGACTTTTGCGGGGTCGATATCGAAGCCGAGGACGCGGATTCCCGCCTGGGAGAAGACGCGGGCGAGGGGGAGGCCGACGTAGCCGAGGCCGATGATGCCGACGAGGATCTTTTTCGAGGCGATGAGCGGGAGGAGCGTGCGTGCGGGATCGGTCATTTCCTGAGTGTCTCCACGATTTTCCACGCCCAGCCGCCGAGCATCCCCGTCCAGAAGAGGGCGATGAGGAGTCTGCCCCGGCCGGCCATGCGGCGTTCGACGGTTCCGCCGGCCCAGAGGCACCATGCGCTCCAGAGTGCGGCGACGATTGCGGTGAGGAAGAGGAGGGCGCCCATGGGCTGGGCGAGGAAGGCGCGGAGTGGGTTGCCGTGGGCCATCCAGGTCCAGGAGGTGGTCATGCCGCAGGAGAAGCAGGGGTAGCCGGTCCATTTGTAGAAATGGCAGGCGGGGAGGCCGAGCTGTTCATGGGTGCCGAGTCCGGATTCGCTGGGGCGCATCCATGCGGCGGCGGAGACCGCTGCGGTGCAGAGGGCGATGATGGCGAGGTTGGTGAGGCGGTCCTGGCGGGCCGGGGACATGGGGGCGGGATTGTAGCGCGGCGGGGGGCGGGCGTCGTCACTCAGGCCGGCGGGGCGAGGAGGCGGAGGGCTTCGGCGATGTCGCGGACGGGGGAGACCTGGAGGGATCGAGGGGCGGAGGACGCGGGGGCCGGGACGAGGACGCGGGTGAACCCGAGCCGGGAGGCCTCCTCGAGGCGCGGGTCGAGGAGGCCGCACGGGCGGATTTCGCCGCCGAGGCCGATCTCGCCGAGGGCGGCGGTGGTGGGAACTCCTTCTCGACGACCATGACGCGGATCTCCTGCTCCTTCACCAGCTGGGCCGTCTTGAACTTCTGGAGGTCGTACGCGAGGTCGCTTTCCGCCTTGCG
>JABWAY010000180.1 GCA_013360825.1 Candidatus Brocadiia bacterium
ATCCGCCGTACGGCGCACCGCTCCCGCCGCCGCCCGGCGGGTGGGCGCCGCCGGCGAAGCGCGGGCTGAACGTCGGCGCGTGCCTGATGGCGCTGGTATTCGCCGGGAGCCTGGCGCTCAACGGCATCCTGTTCGTCATGCTGATCGGCGCGTTCGGCGGCGGGATGCAGTCGGACGGCGCGACGGAAGTCCACATCCAGGGATCGCGCGGGGCCGACCGGAAGATCGCGGTGATCCACGTGCACGGCGTGATCGCCTCCGGCGGCTCGCTCTTCGGCCCCGACACCGACATGGTCGCGCGGGTGATCCGGGATCTCCGCCGGGTCCGGGAGGACGGGAACGTCGTGGCGGTGATCCTGGATGTGAATTCCCCGGGGGGCGGGATCACGGACTGCGACCGGATTCACCACGAGATCGCGGAGCTCCGCCGGGCGCGTCCCGGGATCCGGCTCGTGTCGCTCATGCGCGACGTCGCGGCCAGCGGCGGGTACTACGTCAGCGCGCCATGCGACCGGATCATCGCGCACCCGACGACGATCACGGGCTCGATCGGCGTCATCATGTCCTTCATGAATCTCCAGGGGCTGTTCGAGAAGATCGGATACCGGGAAGAGGTGATCAAGAGCGGCGCGCACAAGGACCTGGGGTCGATGGGGCGCGAGATGACGCCGGAGGAGCGGGAGATCCTGCAGGCGATCCTGATGGAGATGTACGACCGGTTCGTGAAGGTCATCGCCGAGGGGCGGAAGATGGACGAGGCGAAAGTCCGGGTGCTGGCGGACGGCCGGATCTATTCGGGGACTCAGGCGCGCGACAGCGGGCTGGTGGACCTGATCGGGCATTTCGAGGATGCGGTGGAGGAGGCGAAGCGTCTCACGGGGGCGACGGAGGTGAACGTGATCCGGTACCAGCCGCCGCCGACGCTGCGCGAACTCCTGACGACGGAGGCGCGTCCGACCCCGGCCGAGCAGGTGCTGGCGGCGCCGCTGGAGCGGCTGGCGGGGAGGCGGGGCGGGTTCTATTACCTGTGGACGGTCGACGGGCGCTGAGCCCGGCGGAATCCGGGGCGGGGCGCCGTTTCCGCTTTGTCCGGCGGCGGCTCATGCGATAATCACCGGCGGTCCCTCCCCGGGACCTGGGGCCCCTGCCCTGTGCGTGGCGACGAACTTGGCGTGAACCACGAGAACACTGCGGGGGACAACAGTGCCTCCTGCTGACCCGATCCTTGCGAGGATCCACGAAGCCAGAGGGCCGTCCCCACCTGATATAGAAAGGTTCAGTACCATTTCTCTCCACGGCAATGGTGGAGGCTTCCGGTCCCGGGGAGTGACGGCCGCGCGAAGACCCCGCGGCGTCAGGGGGCGGCGGGTTTCTTCTTCTTCGCCTTCCACGGCAGCCGGCGGTCGATCGGATCCCACGCGCGGCAGAGGACGCCCGTCAGCGCGATGATCCCGACGGCCAGCGCTCCGTATCCGGCCCATCCGCACTTTCCCATCAGCGGGTAGAGCGGGCCGAAGAAGATGGACCAGCCGAACGGCAGCCAGACGAAGGCGCCGAACAGCAGCGTGGTGTGGAAGTAGAACGCGGAGAGCGAGGACGTGCCGTAGAGTTCCAGCACCCAGGTGACCGGGTTCTTCATCGCCCACCCGCGCGCGTTGCCGAACCGCTCCGCGCCGAGCAGAAGGAGCGAGATCGCGGCGACCTTCCAGATGCGTTCCCCGGCGTTCGTGAGGATCCACGGGTTCCAGGGGTAGAGGCGTTCGAAGAGGGGGCCGGACCAGGCGATCGCGAACCCCGCGATCAGCATCGCGAAGAGCCCGCGCGCGAGGTACGACGGCCCGCGATCCGGGATGGCGACCGGAGCGCCCAGGGCGGCCCCGAGAAACGCGTACCCCGCCCATGGGAGGACGGGAAACGGGGAGTCGCTCTTCGGGTTGATGAAATACTGCAGCGCCCCGGCGTCCGTGACGGTCTCGGTCCAGGGGGATGCGGCGAAGATGATCGCCGCGAGGACGCCCATGATGGCGGCGATCGTGCGCGGGCGGTTGCCGAGCGCCAGCACGCAGGCCCAGAGGGCGAGCAGCGAGTAGGCGATGCAGGAGAGGATGTCGACCCGCAGCCACTGCCAGGGATCCTCGCGCACCGGCCAGAGGCACCATTTCAGGATGTGCGCGACGACCACGACCTCCCCGATCCGCAGCACCGACTTCAGCGCGCGCTGACGCCGCCCGACCGGCTCGATCGCGGCGCGGCACAGGACCATCGAGAGCGCGAATCCGGCCGCGTAGATGAACGACGGGGCGACCAGGCCGTTGATCGAATTGAGGAACTGCCGGAACGGCTCCGCGTCGTGGGTGGACGACAGAAGCGCGAGCGCGTGGCATTCGATCATCACGATGACGGCCAGGCCCCGGTGCCAGTCGAGCGCACGGATCCGTGCCGGTGCGGGTTTTCCTTCCATCGGGCGTCAGTGTACCGTGCGCCGGGCGGTCAGGATGGCTTTGCGGGCGGAACCGGCGGCCCGGATTCCGCCGCCGCCGCGCGTTTCCCCGCCTGCGCCGCGCGGATCGCATCCAGGATCGGTCTGACCTCCGGAAGGCGCGCGGAGGCGGGCGCCCCGCCGAACCGCACCGCATACATCGCCAGCGGCACGCGGCACGCCCCGGGGTAGGAGCGCTCCACGCGCTTTCCGAATTCCAGCGGCGTCTCTCCCGTCGCCGGGCGATACCCGGCGCGCGCGGCCAGCGTCAGGAACTCCTCGTAAAACGGGGACGCCCCCCCGGCCGCGCTTCCCAGCAGGGCCTTCAGCCTCGCCTGCTCGTGCCGCGGGAGGAGCACCCAGGTGACCCCGACTGACGCGAGCAGAACCAGGCCGAGCAGCCCCGCGCGGACCGCGCGCCGCTCCCAGAGCGAACCGGACCACTCCTTCACCGCGTTGAGCCATCTCGTCTGCGATTCGAGATTGAGGCGGGAGAACTGGCGCGGAGAGAGCGCGGGGGCGGTCGGCTCCGGGCGCGGCGTGCCGTCCGGGGTCGGGGCGGTCCCGGTCACCGTGAAATCCCCGGGGTCGCTCTCCGGCGCCGCCTCCGCGGGGGTCGGATCGAACGCCACCCACCCGGCTTTCGGACCGAGCCAGACCTCCACCCAGGCGTGCGCGTCCGAAAGCCGGAAGATCGAGATCTGCTCCCGGTCGCTCCACTCGCCGCCGTAGAGCCCCTGCACGAGCCGGCACGGGATGTCCAGGTGGCGGAGCATCACGGCCATGGCTGCGGCGAAATGGACGCAGTACCCGGCGCGCGTATCGAAGAGCAGGGCGTGGACGGGGTCCTCGTGAACATCGACCTCGAGGGAGTAGTCGTACTCGTTGCGGAGGTGCTGTTCGATGCGGACTGCGGTTTCCCAGGCGCTTCCGGAACTCCCCGCGACCCTGCGGGCGAGCTGCTCGACGTCCTTCTGGCGTGACGGAAGCTGGAGGAAGACGGGGTCCGGGGAGGTCGGCCGGGGCTGGTAAGACCCGGGGACGGGGGCGGCGACGTCGCAGACCGCCTCGTAGGTGAACCGCTGCGCCGGGGTCTCGGGGAGAAAGACCGATCCGTGGCCGTTCAGGTAGACGCGATCCGCCCTCACCGCCGCCACCCGGCCGGGTGCGGGGAGCACGTCCCCGTTCGGCTCGCTGATCACCACGATCCGCACCGGCTGCCGCGGATTCCGGTCCAGCGTCACCCATCCGTCCCGCGCCCCGTCCCGGTCGTCCCTCCGCGCTTCCTTGCGCGACATCGTGTCCCACTCCTGGCCGCGGAACCGGTCGAGGACATGGCCGCGGAGGCGAAGCGGGAGCGACGGGCGGACTTCCCGGTCGCCGTCGAAGAGGCGGAGGCGGAGCGCGACGCGGTGATCGAGTTTCAGGTCGCGGACGCCCTGGAGGGAGAGTTTTTCGGACATTCCCGAGGTGCCGGTGCCGGAGCCCTGGGTCGAGGGGTTTCCGGTGGTCCGCCGCCACCTCCAGTGCGGGACGAGGACATAGAGGGTCATGGCCAGCAGCGCGGTGAGCCCGACCACGATCGCCATCGACGGGAGCCGGCCGGTCCGCGTCCCGCTGAATCCCGGGACCTGCGCCGCGAGCATGTACCCCTCCTGCGCGGCCCGCCTCAGGCGCTGCAGGACCCACTGCTGGTGGATCAGGGCGAGCGCAGCGAAGAGGAGCACCGAGTAGGGGATGAAGACGGGGAGGGACTTCGCCCCCGGGTCCACGCTCGCCCCGATCACCGCCGCCACGAACGACGCGAGCACGATCGCGTGTCCCTGCAGCGCGCTGCGGCGCTCGAGCAGGAACAGCAGCGCCGTCGCGGCGCTGCAGGCGGGGAGGACCGCCTCCCTCAGCGGGTGCACGGCGATCGACCAGCCGATGGCCGCGGTGCCGAGCACGGTCAGCGCGGCGTAACCGGCGGGGTGGCGCGGGACGGTCAGGATGCGGAGCCGGAGGAGGCCGGCGGTGAGGGACCACAGCGCGGGAATCGCCGGGAGGAGGACCCACTCGAACCGTTCCCCCGGGAGCGCCCCCGCGAAACCGCCGACCAGCCAGAGCGCGAGCAGCAGCAGATCGAGTCCCATCAGGCGCCTCCCTGGCGGACCTGGTAGCGGCCGCGGAAGTCCGCGGTCGAGACGTCCACCACCACGACCCCCTCCGTCCACGGCGCCTCCCGGTTCCTCCGCCAGGTTCCGTCGCCGATCACGACCGGGAGGTCCCCGTGTCCGCGCGCCTCCTCCACCGCCGCCGGCAGGTCCACGCAGGCCTCCTCCGAGCGCTTGACCTCCGCCAGTTCCGCGAGCAGCGCCTCCGGCACCGACGCGCTCACCAGGTCCCCCGTGCCGGCCCAGAGGGCGGCGGCGACGCCGCTGCGGTGGAGGTCGAGGAGATTGGCGGCCGCGAAGGAGACGATCTGTTCGAAGCGGCGGTCGGAGCCGGATTGGGTATCGAGGAAGAGGCAGGCGCGGGGGACGCGGGAGCGTTCGTACTCGCGCGCGAGGAGTTTCCCGGGCATGCGTCCCCAACTCGGCCAGTGAATCGCTTTGGGGTTATCGCCGGGGCGCCACTCGTGGAGCCCGGCGAAGTCGTCCTCTCCGGGCTGGGGGCGGAGCTGCGTGAGGACCTGGGCGCCGTCGCCGGCGCGTTCGACGGGGAGGGGCTGGAGGACCCGGCCGACGCGGGGATAGACGAGGATCTCATCGGCGAGCGCGATCTCGCGGGCGACGCGGAAGAACCCGAAGGGGAAGTCGGAGGAGACGCGGACCCTGGTGAAGCGATTCCATCCGCGGACGGTGAGGCGGGTGGAGAAGGGGACGATGGCGGTCTGGCGCGGCGGGATGGAGGCCGCGAAGGCGAAGACCGGGCGCTGTTCGCCGTCCGCGGCGCGCGGGGGGACCGGCGTGTCCTCGAAAATGACGAAGAAAGCGGGGAGGCGGCCGTTGTTGGTGACCTCGTACGACCCCGCGAACGGTTCCCGGGCGAAAGCGGTCTGCGGGAGGATCCTGCGGATCGAGAGGCGGCGGAGGCCCCGCCAGCCGAGAAACGCGTTGGCCAGGAGGATCGCGAGGCCGGAGGAGAAGAGGAACCAGAAGATGTTGTTTCCGGTGACGTACGCGACCTGGGAGGCCATGACGGTTAGGGTCAGGACATAGAGCCCGTTCCGCGTCAGGCGGGGCCGGCGGGACCAGGCGGCGGCGAGGCGGGGCATGGGAGGATTCTAAGCGCGCGGGGCGCGCGGGACGGGCGGGATCGATCGGGGCATTCGGTTCCTCCGCCGGCGGGGCCGCATCCCGGACCTCGCCGGGGCTGCACAGTTCAGAACGGTTCCGGCGTCCGCCGGTTCGGGCGGCCTTAGCCTGCGGGGACCGGAAGCTCGGACAGGATGTTCTGCAGCACCCTCACGGCGCTTCCCCTCTCGCTCGACGTCCGGACCCCGCGCTCGACGATCCGGTGCGCGAGGACGGGGATCACGAGTTCCTTCACATCGTCGGGAATGACGTAATTCCGGCCGCGGACCAGCGCGCGGGCCTGCGCCGTCCGGTAGAGCGAGAGCGACCCGCGCGGGGAGACACCGGCGGCGAAATGCGGCTCGCGGCGGGTGCGATCGACGATCGAGACGAGGTAGGCGGCGATCGCATCGTCCACGCGGACCTTCGACGCCGCGTCGGAAAGCTCCAGGACCTCCTGCGCCTGCAGGACGACGGGCAGGCTGTCGACCGGCTCCCCGGAGCGGTGCGAGGAGAGCATCTCGCGCTCCTGGTCCGGGGACGGGTACCCCATCCGGATGCGCAGCGCGAAGCGGTCGAGCTGGCTTTCGGGGAGCGGGTAGGTCCCGGCGTATTCGAGCGGATTCTGCGTGGCGACGACCATGAACGGGCGGGGGAGGGGGTAGGACTTGCCGTCGCACGTCACCTGGAAATCGTTCATCGCCTCGAGCAGGGCCGCCTGGGTCCGCGGCGTGGTCCGGTTGACCTCGTCCGCGAGGAGGACCTGCGTGAAGACCGGTCCGGGGCGGAACTGAAAGTCCCTGTTCGCGGGGTCGTACATCGACAGCCCGGTGATGTCGCTCGGGAGCAGGTCCGGCGTGAACTGGATGCGGCGGAACTGGCAGCCGATGCAGCGGGCGAGCGCCTTGGCGAGCGCGGTCTTCCCGACGCCGGGGACGTCCTCGATCAGCACGTGGCCGCGCGCGACCAGCCCCACGACCAGCTGCTCGATGGCATACGCCTTGCCCATGATCGCGCGGCCGATGGTCTCCATCAGCACGCGGACCTTCGCCGACGGGGAACCGCCGGCCTCCGTCACCGGAGCGACTTCGTGAACTCCAGCCATTCCTTCTCCAGGGTGTCGAGGTTTTCGCCGAAAACCTTGCGGAAGGTCGCCGGTCCCGGGTTGCCGTTCAACTCCTCGCGGAAGTACTGCTCGAACTTCTCCGCGTACTTCCCGTTCTCGTAGTTGTAGAAGAAATAGACCATCGACCACGCCTGGGCGTAGTAGAGGAGGCCCCGCTCCAGCTTCCGCCGCGGATCACCGGGGGCGGCCATCTCGAAGCTGAAATCCCGGTAGGTCTTCGCCAGCATGTCGGTCAGCTTCACGTGCGCATTCTGCGAACAGTAATTCCGGATCATCGGGAGCCGGTCCTTGTTGAGCGTGTTTCCGTCCTGCCGGATCCGGCCCCGCTCGTCACGCGTGAACGGCTCGAAATACGTCGCGATCCCCTCCGTGAACCACAGCATCTGCCCGCTCGACTTCCCGCGCAGCTGGGTCGCGTAGTAGACGATCATGTGCACCGTCTCGTGGAAAATCGTCCCGTAGGGATCGGCCCGGTTGTCGGAACTGTGGAAGAGCATCAGCCGCTCCGCCCCCGCGCTGCCCTCCCAGTGCCCCCCGGCCCCCGCCGGCAGGCCCCGCTTGTCCCCGTAGATCCGGTACGTCTGCGGATCCCGGAAAATCCAGATCAGCATCACCTGGTCGTTCAGGTCCCCGAGCTGGAACTTGTCCCCGAACCGCTCGTAGAACCGGGAGTAAAACGCCTTCAGCTCGCCCACATACTCGTCGAGTTTCAGCTCGGCGTTGTACCCCGGCGAGGTCTGGATGCAGAACAGCAGCGGCTTGTCCTCCTTGAAGATGAAATCGGCGCCGAACTCGATCCGGAGCCGCGTCACCCGGTCCATCACCCGCTTGTCCCTCTCGCTCAGCCCGGCGAGCCGCGCCGCCTCCTCCTTCTGCTTCCGGTCGTCCTCTGCCAGCCGGTCATGCTCCACCTTCGCCACGAACCTCGACGTCGAGTCCTCCCCGCTGGGCGTGAACTTCACCGCCCCGGCCGCGGCCCAGGCCTCCTCGTTCGCGTCGTCGAACGTCGTCGCAATCCGCGCGAGCCGCTTCTTCTCCGTGATCAGCCCGGCCGCTTCCGCCTCCTTGATCAGCGCCAGGCACTCCGCCGCCGAGGCCGGCGGCCGGGCGGCCAGGCGCGTCCAGTAGCGCTCGGCCAGCGCGGACATCACGCGGGAATCCCCCGGGGACTTCCGGGCCGCCTCGTCCAGGTGCGCGTCGTAACGGTCCGGCTTCTGCGCGCTGCACCAGAGCGCGATCGACAGGTCGTCCGTCTTTCCCGCCTTCAGGGCCGCGAGCTTCTTCTCGTACGTCGCTTCCGGCGAACTCGCACCCCCCCCGCCGGTCCCCTGCATGCTCCGCCACGCAAAGAATCCGCCCCCGCCCAGCACCGCCAGCCCGAGGACCACGGCGGCGATCAGCTTCACGGGGGATTTCTTCGCCGGCGCCTCCGCCGACGCCCCCAGGCGCGCCGCCGCGCTCGGCGCCGGGCGTGCGCGCGGCACGGCGGCCTACGACCGTGCGGTGCTGATCCTGGTGGGTG
>JABWAY010000181.1 GCA_013360825.1 Candidatus Brocadiia bacterium
CCCGCAGCCGCATCCCCAGGGCGCTCGGTTCGCTGCCGGACCCGGAACTGCGCTCGTTCCTCCGGTCCCTGGCCGGCCTGAGCCGGGCCATGGGGGTCGGGGCGGATCCGGCGGTCAGGCGAGGGCGAGGATCGCGGCGGGAAGCGGAGTGAGGACGTCGCCGAGGCGGAGCCGCGGCCC
Organism: Candidatus Brocadiia bacterium; assembly: GCA_013360825.1. Classification (GTDB taxonomy): domain Bacteria; phylum Planctomycetota; class MHYJ01; order WSZJ01; family WSZJ01; genus WSZJ01. The sequence continues at coordinate 181 of JABWAY010000181.1, forward strand.
GTCGGGGCGCAGCGTCCTTCCCGTGAACACGCATCGGAAGGTCCTCCCGCGGAACGCCTCCGGGAGTTCGAGCGCGGCGTCGTCCCAGGCCTCCGGCGGCGGCGGGAGCCCCCGGCCGAGCCGCAGCAGATGCCGGGCGGTGACCGCCAGCGCTCCCTGCGAGCCGGCGATCCGTGCGAAGGCGACGACATGCGCGCCGAGGGGCCCGGGCGCGCTCACCGGAACGTAGGACCCCTCCCGGAACAGTTCCGGGTGTGCCCGGCGGAACCGCAGCGCCTCCCGCGTCGCGAACAGTTTCAGGCGGCCGTCCTCGGGAGATTCCAGGAGAGCGGCCGGCGGGACGGTCGCCGCGTCGAGCTCGGCGAGGAGGGCCCGCGTCCGCTTCCAGTCCACCGGCCGCCGGTTGTCCGGGTCCACGAGCCGCCGGCTCCACAGCTCGGTTCCCTGGTAGAAGTCGGGCACGCCGGGGGCCGTCGCCTTCAGCACGACCTGCGACAGCGCGTTGAGCAGCCCCGCGCGGTGCACCGGCGCCAGGAACGCGTCGAAGTCGGCCAGGAATCCGTGTTCGGGACGCAGCGCCCCGCGCACGAACCGCGTCACGGCAGCCTCGTAGTCCTCGACGGGGCTGATCCAGCTCGTCCGGAGCTTCGCCTCCCGGAGCGCCTTCGTCAGGTAGGCTTCGATTCTCGCTCCGTACGGTTCCTCGTCCGCGCCGGGGTGGAGTTCGCGGGTCGCGACCAGCGTCTGGTAGAACGCCAGCTCCTCCGCCGGCCCCGGGGTTTCCGCGCGCCCCACGACGGTCCGCAGCCGCGCGTTCATCGCCCGCCACCGCCCGACGGCCTCGCTCCAGGCGCCCGGAATCTCCGAGAGAACGTTCAGGCGGGCGCGCGCGTCCTCGCTCCGTTTCGTGTCGTGCGTCGACGTCGCCGTCATCGTCGCCGGCATCGCGGAGACACGACGCGCGTTTCTCGCGTGGAATTCCTCCACCGGGACCACGGGTTCCTCCGGATCGGCCCCGACTTCGTTCAGCGAGACGAAGGGGACATAGCGGTAGAAGTGCGTGTCCTCGACGCCCTTCGCCGCCACCGGCCCGGAGAACTGCTGCAGCCGGAGCACGAACTCCCGGCGTTCCTCCCGCTGTTCCTCGCTGAGACCCTGGGGGCTGCTCCCGAGCCAGACACCGCTGATGAAGTCCCAGAGCGAGGGGCTCGCGGCCGCGTTGTGCCGTTTCGCCTCCTCGATCGCCTCCTCGACGCGCACCCGGTCCGCCTCTCCGACCGGCGTCAGGCCGCGGGCATAGGTGCGGTAGACGGGGAGGCGCGCGACCGTTTCGCGCAGGGCGAAGAGGAGGCTTTCGCGGGTGAAGTCCCTGGACTCGCGGCGCTGTTCGGAGATCCGGTCGAGCCGACCGGCGAGGACGTGGATTTCGGCGGCGAGGGAGACGAGCATGATGAGTTTGCGGCAGGTGGCGACCTGTTCGGGGACGGGGGGGAGGGGGCCGGCGAGCCGGTCGTAGCCGTCGCGGATCCGCCGGAATCCTTCGGCGTGGACGAAGAGGCCGTTGAGGTCATTGAGGAAGTCGTAGCCGGTCGTGCCGTGGACGGGCCAGTCGGCGGGAAGGGACTCCCCGGGGCCGAAGATTTTCTCCACGACGAGCCAGAGGGGGCGGCCGGCGGCCGCGGTGGAGGCGTCGCGGAGCTGTTCGAGGTATCCGGCGGGGTCGTAGAGGCCGTCGACATGGTCGACGCGGAAGCCGTCGATCCAGCCGCGCGCGGCCCAGTCGAGGACTCGGGCGTGGACGGCGCGGAAGACTTCGGGCGACTCGACGCGGATCGCGGCGAGTTCGTTGACGTCGAAGAACCGCCGGTAGTTGATCTCGTCGGCGGCGACGCGCCAGAAGCAGAGCCGGTATCCCTGGTCGTCGAGGAGAGCGTCGAGCCGGTCGAAGCTGGCCGGGTCGCCGGGGCGCCCGTTGATCGTGGTCAGTTCCGCGGCAATCTCCCGGAGGAGGGACGCCGACTCCGCCGTGAGGGCCGCGAGGCGCCGGTGCAGCACCTGCTTCTCGCGCTGTCGCTCGCGGACCTTCCCGGTGTCGGTTTCCCGCCGCGAGGGGAGGTGGGTCAGCGAGTTCAGGATGCTCTCCAGCTCGACGACCTGTCCGTGGGACTCCCCCTGCGAATCCCGCAGGCGCGCCAGCACCGGCTCCAGCACCGCCGGCCAGGACTTCGGCGCGAGCGGGTAGCGCTGGGCCCAGTACCGCGCCTCGAACAGCCCGGCCTCGTAGTGCACCGTGATTTCGCCGCGCTCGAGGACGGCGCCGTACTGGTCCCCCAGCACCGGGAGGAGGACCCGGCTGGCCAGCTCCGGCTTGGGCGGGGTCCAGTCGATGTCGAAGAACTTCGCGTACGCCGACCCCTGTCCGTTCTCCAGCACGTCGAACCACCACGCGTTCAGCGGGTCCGCGATGCACATGTGATTCGGCACGACGTCGAGGACCAGCCCCATCCCGCGTTCCCGGAGCTTCCCCGACAGCGCTTCCAGGTCGCCTTCCGTCCCGAGTTCAGGATTGAGCATCGACGCATCCACGATGTCGTATCCGTGGGGACTGCCGGGGCGCGCGCGGAGCAGGGGCGATGCGTAGAGGTGAGTGATGCCGAGCGCATGGAGGACATCCACGATCCCGGCCGCGTCGCGCAGCGTGAACCCGCGGTGCAGCTGCAGCCGGTACGTGGCGGAGGGGATCCTCAGATTGTGGGGTGCAGTCTCCATGTCGGAAATCCGACGGGCGTCGGCCTCAGGCCCACCTTAGCGTCGAGCCGTCGATTTCCCATCGAAATCGGCGGCACCCGCGACCGCAATTCCGCCCGCCGCGCTTCGGACGGCCCGGCCACCGCTTCCTCCGACGCGTCGCCTTCTCCTGTCCACAACCCCCGCGTTGTGGCATTCTTTCCGATTCTCCTGTCCACAACCCCCGCGTTGTGGCATTCTTTCCGAGGGCAGATTCGCCGCAGCCGCCGGTTCCCGTCGCTGTCCCGCGTGCGTGCGTGACCCGCCGCGGTCCCCGTTTCAGGATGTCCTCGTCATGGTGACGGCGCTGTATCTGATCGGCGGGTTGGTCCTGCTCGTGGCCGGTGCGGAAGGGCTGGTGCGGGGGGCCTCGGGGCTGGCGGCCCGTTTCGGGATTCCGCCGCTGGTGATCGGCCTGACGGTGGTTGCGTTCGGGACCAGCGCACCGGAAATGGCCGTCTCCGTCACGGGCGCGCTCCATGGCCAGCCCGACCTCGCGTACGGGAACGTGATGGGGAGCAACATCTTCAACATCCTGTTCATTCTCGGGCTCGCCGCCGTGATCACGCCGCTGTCCGTCGCGCGGCAGCTTCTCCGGATCGACGTCCCGCTGATGATCGCGGCCAGCGGGCTGGTGTTCGTGCTGGCGCAGGACGGGCGGATCGGCCGCGTCGACGGCATGATCCTGTTCGCGGGGTTGCTCGCGTACATCTGGCTCCAGGTCCGGCTGGCGAGGACCTCGGGGGAGCCGGGGGAAGAAGTGCCCGAGGCGCCGCGGAGCGCGTGGGCGCAGATCGCCCTCGTCGTCGTGGGGCTGGGGGTGCTGGTGGCCGGCTCCAACCTGCTTGTGACCGGAGCGGTGCAGATCGCGCGCGTACTGGGGGTGAGCGAGCTGGTGATCGGCCTCACGATCGTCGCCGCGGGGACGTCGCTTCCCGAAGTCGCGACCTCCGTGATCGCCGCGATCCGCGGCCAGCGCGACATCGCGGTGGGGAACGTGATCGGCAGCAACATCTTCAACATTTCGGGAGTGCTCGGGCTCTCGGCGACTGTCGTGCGGGGGGGAGTCACGGTTTCGCCGCCCGCGATCGCCGTCGACACGCCCGTCATGCTCGCCGTGGCCGTGGCCACACTTCCCGTCTTCCTGACCGGAAGCCGCGTCTCGCGCGGCCACGGGATCCTGTTCCTGGCGGCCTATACTGCCTACACCGGCTGGCTCGTCCTCGACGCCGCGCGCCACCCGGCGCTCCCGGGATACCAGTCCGCGCTGATCTACGCCGTTCTCCCCGTCATGGCCGGCGCCGCGGTCTGGCCGTGGATCCGCTGGCGGATCGCCTCGCGGCAGGACGGGGCGCCGGAGGTCCCGGCGGAGCGGGGTTGATGCCGTCCGGGGCCGCGAGGAAGAGCGGTCCGCCGCCGGACCCGCCCCCGCCGGCGGCCGAGGTCGCCTATCTCTTTCGACATGCCCTCCTGCGCGACGCGGCCTACCAGCTCCAGCTCCCGGGGGACCGGGCGCGGCTTCACGCGCTCGCGTTCGCGCTGATCGAGGAACTGGCCGGCGGCCGGGCGCCGGCGAACGTGGAAAGACCCAACCGCCCGCCCAACCTCATTCCCCACTCGACGGATCCGTTTGCTGCAGAACTGGCTTCTCACGCCCTGGCATCGGGGACCGACGATCACCCGCTGAAGTCCGTCGGGCTGCTCTATCTCAGGAGAGGCGCCCAACGCGCCGATTGGCAGTATCGCCCGGCCGAGGCAGAGCCCCTGTGGAGGGCGCTTGCCGAAGTCCTTTCCGGGAGCGAACGCATCGACGCCCTTCGAAGTGCCGGTGCCGCAGCCGGGAAGGCCGGTGCGATCGTCCGGGGAATTGAGACTCTGGAATCGGCCATCCTGCTCGCCCGCGAGTCCGGCGATCGGAGGCTCGAAGGGATGATTCTGGGGGAACTCGGGGTCATCCACTCTGCGAGCGGCAAGTCGGGGCTTGCCGAAACGTTTTTCCGTCGAGCCATCGCCGTTCAGCGGGCCCTGAAGGACGCGAACGGCGAGGCGACGTCGCTGAGCAACCTGGGCAGCCTGCTTCGGAGGACCGGCAGAACGCGGGACGCCAGGAGCGCCCTCACGGCGTCCCGCCGGATTTTCCTTCGGCTCGGGAGTTTCGAGCGTGCGCTGGTGGCGCAATCCCATCTGGCTTCTTCCCACGCCATCGCCGGAGAATTCGGGAGGGCCGAACGGATGTACAGGCAGATCCTCCGGGATGCTCCCGCCTCCATCGAGGAAGGCGTGAAGGCGACCTGGATCGGGAATCTGGGGACTCTCTACCTCGAGACGGGGCGGCTGGAAGAGGCGACGAAAGCGCTCGAGGAAGCCCTGGTGATGCAGCGACGCGCAGGCACGCGCGGGATGGTCGGGCTCGCGCTGGCCGCGCTGGCGGAACTGCACCGCGCTCTGGGCAGGGTGGAACTGGTGCGGGCGGAGTTCGCGGAGGCGATCCAGCTGTTCCGGGAAGCCGGAGACCGGCGCTCCGAGGGAATCGCCCTGACCAATCTGGGGATCCTGCATTTCACGGAGGGGAGATTCGATCTCGCGCTGCCGGCGTTCGAGACGGCGCTGGCGATCCACTGGGAGGTCGGGAATGTGCGCTCGGCCGGAAGAGTCATTTCCTCGCTGGCCTCGCTGCATTCGCGGGAGGGGGCGGGCGAGCTCGCTCTCAGGGAGTTTCACGAGGCGCTCGCGATTCACGTGAGGGTCGAGGATCGTGTCTGGACGGCCACGACCCTGACGGAGCGTGCGGCTCACTATCAGGGAGTCGGCGACCTGGAGGCCGCGGGGAGGGATCTCTCCGAGGCCATTGTCGTCCTGCATGCGCTCAGCGACCGGGCGGGCGAGGGGCGGGCCCGTTGCACGCTGGCGCTGATTCAGGCGCGGCTGCGACGGGAAGCGGAGGCGCGGGCGACCTGGCGGGAGGGGATCAAACTCCTGAGGACGTCGACGGGGCAGGATGAACTCACACGGGGAAGAGCGGGGATGATCGCTGCCTGTACGGAGGCCGGGATTGCCCCGCTGGACGCGGCGAGCGGGGCGTTCGGGAAATCGTGAGCGTTGATCGGTGAAGGGAGTCCTATAATCTCCCCGTCCTGCGGCGTGGGGGGCCCGCCGCGGGGGCTGGAGGGAGGACGTCATGCTGCGCCACGCAACGCTCGCCGCGGTCTCGGTTGTCATCCTGTTGACCGCGCTGGTGGGGACCTCCTGCCGGAAGAAGAGCGACCCTGACACACACGGGTTTCCCGGTCCGAAGCCGCTCTGGGCGCTGCCGTCGGTGAGCGTGCTGGAGGGCGGGATCCTGGTGGCGACGCTGACGTTGACGGAAGTGCCGGACGATCCGCACACGGTGGAGCTGGAGAGCACGGACACGACGCGGGCGACGGTGCCGGCGACGGTGACGTTTCCGGTGGGGGTGACGACGCGGATGGTGACGATCACGACGATTGCGGATGCGGACAACACTGCGAGCGTCGTGACGATCCGCGCGGTGAACTTCGACAATGTCACGTCGCTGCTTCCGGTGACGCTGGTGGAGGACGACGGCGTTTCGGGGCCGGGACTGGGGCCCGTGGCGGCCGGGGCGAACCGGGTGCTCCTGTGCGGCCCGGGGGCGGACGGGGTCTGGTCCACGGCGGACGACGTCCTGCGGGTCGTGACGGCGGTCGGGACGGGCGCGCCGGTCTTCACCGACGTGATCGTCGGGGCGATCGCGCCGGGGCCGCATGCGCTTCCGGTCCTCACGGGGGTTTCCGACACGGCGGTGGTGCTCACGAACGGCCCGGATCTGCTGCTCGGGACCGGGGACGACCTGATGGTGGAGGTCGGGGGGATCACGGGGACGCCGGCGGTCACGGCGTCGATCGGCGTGGGCCGGATGGAGTCGAGTTCCCGGTGCAGGCCTGTCATGGTCGGGATCCGTGCGGTGATCGCCACGCGCGGGGCGGACCTGCTGACGAATGCCGACGACACGCTGCTGGTGGTGGACGGGATCGGGACGGGGACGCTCTCGACCTCGTCGATTCCCATGGGCGGCGTCGCCTTCGAGGATCCTTCGCAGCCCGTCGTCTTCGATGCGTCGACGCTGGTGATCCACACGGCGGGGGCGGACGACATCGTCGGGACCGCCGACGACCTGATCCGCCTCGTGACCGGGATCGGCGCGGTCCCCCTCGTCGGATCGTTCGGGACGGGGGTGCTCCCCGCCGGGCCGATCGGCATCCCCGTCGTCGTCAGCGCGACCGCGGTCGTCTGGGTCGATGCGGGGTTTGACACGATCCTCGGGACGATCGACGACGAGCTCTCCGGCCTTCAGGGGCTCCCCGGGGCCCCCGCGCTCGCCGGGGGCGTCGTGGTCGGCCCCGTGGCCGACGACGCGTCCGGCCGCCTTGCTGCCACCGGCGGCGACGCCGTCCTCATTCCCACCCGCGGCGCCGATCTCGCCAGCGGCACCCCGGACGACGAGATCGCGCTCATGACGTCGCTCTCCGGGGTCTACGCCGGCCCGACCGCCCTCGCCGCCGCCTCCCCGCCCGCCGGAACCGCCGCCCAGATCGCGGTCCTCTCTTCCTCCGTCGCCGTCCGCTCCGGGATGGGCGCCGACGGGACCCCGGGGACGGCGGACGACCTCCTCGTGCTCCTGACCGCGCTGACCGGCGTCCCCGCGACAGGGACGATCGCGACCGGCGCGATCGCGGCCGCCGCGCCGCTCGCCTCCTCGACGACCTCCGCCGTGGCGGTGGGCGAAGGACCGGACCTGACCCCCGGCACGGCAGACGACCGGATCCTCGAAGTCACCGGGATCGGGACCGCGCCGCTTCTCGAGTTCACCCAGCCCGGCCCGGTGCTCCTCGCCGGTCCGCCGGTCCTGGTGCCGACGGCGGGCGATCCGGTGCTGACGGCGCGCACCGCAGGTCCCGATGCCGCGGCGGGGACGGCGGACGACAGGCTTTCGGTGTCGCCGATTCCCTGAAGTGCCGGACCGTGGCGTCCCGTTGTGCCCGAAACCGATGCTCCCCCGGGCCCGGGGGGCGCGTATCATCCGCGGCGTGGTCGATCCGAGTCGCTGCCTGCGGTCTCCATTTCCGGTCGCTCCCGCCGCTGACCCCCGGGCCCCCGCGTGAACGCGGAAGTCGCCTACCTGTTCCGCCACGTGCTCCTGCGTGAAGCCGCGTACCAGCTGCAGCTCCCGGGGGACCGCGCCCGCCTGCACGGGCTGGCCCTGGAGACGATCGAGGCTCTCTCCGGCGGGCGCCCTCCGGCGCATTTCGCCGAAGATGCGGACGGCCGCCCCGTGGCGGAGGACCATCCCACGGATCCGTTCGCGCTGGACCTCGCGGAGCACGCGCGCCTGGCCGCCGCAGCCCCCGCCCC
>JABWAY010000182.1 GCA_013360825.1 Candidatus Brocadiia bacterium
CTTCACCTCGACCCCGCCCTCATTCCCTGGCCGACGGCCCGGGTGGACGTCCGGTCCGCGGTCTCCGTCGCCGCCGCCTTCGAGGCGGACCGGCCGGGCGTGGTGATCAACTGCGCGGCCTGGACCGACGTCGACGCCGCCGAATCCAGGCCCGACGAGGCCTTCGCGGTGAACGCAGCCGGAGCCGCCCATCTCGCGGAGGCGTGCGACCGCCACGGCGCACGCATGCTCCAGGTCTCCACCGACTACGTCTTCGACGGCTCGAAATCCTCGCCGTGGACCGAACAGGACCCCGTCGGCCCCCTCGGCGTCTACGGCGCCTCCAAACTCGAGGGCGAACGCGCCGTCGCCGCGCACTGCCGGGATCACGCCATCGTCAGAACGGCGTGGCTCTACGGCCCGTGGAGCCGCCGCAGCTTCGTCGACACCATGCTCCGCCTGACGGCCGAGCGCCCCTCCGTCGACGCCGTCGCCGACGTCACGGGAAGCCCCACCCTCACGTTCGACCTCGCCCGCGCACTCCTCTTCCTCGCCCGCCACACCTTCCGCGGCACCCTCCACGCCGCCAACACCGGCGTCACCTCCTGGCACGGCATCGCCGCCGAAATCGTCCGCCTCACCGCCCGCACCTGCGAGGTCCGCCCCGTCCCCCAAACCGCATTTCCGCGCCCCGCGCGCCGCCCCGCCAATTCCGCGCTGGATTCCTCGCGACTCCGGGAGATCGGACATCCGATGCGCCCGTGGGGCGAAGCGCTGGCCGACCATGTCGGGAGGCAGTCCAGGCGTTGAAGCGGACGTCCGTTTCAAATTGTTCGGCGCAGGGTGAAATCCCGCGGAATCTGATGCCGCCCGGCGCCGCCTGCGGGAGAATCCCCTAGTCGGTGGTCTGGCCCGGCGTTAGCATGCCTCCCGGATACTCGAGGAACACCATGCCCGCAAGATCCGTCTCCCGCCCAGATCTTTCCGCTATCTATGAGCCGATTTCCGCTGAGCTTGCGGAGGTCGAACGGCGACTCACCTCGCAGATGGCGACTTACCAGGGTGTCGTCGGCCAGATCATGGGCCATGTCGAACGCTTCGCCGGAAAGCGCATGAGGCCAAGCGTTTGCGTGCTCACCGGGCGCGCCATGGGGACCATCACGACCGTGCACTATGACGTGGCCGTCGTCGCCGAAATGATCCACACCGCCACGCTCGTGCACGACGACGTCCTCGACTCCGCCGATACCCGCCGCACCGTCCCCACGGTCAACACCCGCTGGGGCACCGAAGTCTCCGTCCTCTTCGGCGATTACCTCTTCGCCAAGGCCTTCGCCCTCTGCGCCTCCATCGAGAACCGCGAGGTCCTGCTGACGATGGCGGAGACCGCCAAGGTCATGTGCCTCGGCGAGCTCCTCCAGAACGTCAACCGGTTCAATTTCGCCCTGACCGAGGACGAGTACATCGACATCCTCACGCGCAAGACGGCGTACCTGTTCGGTTCGTGCGCCGAGCTCGGCGTCGTCGCCTCCGGAGGGGACGGCGACGCCCGCAGGGCGATGCGCGACTACGGCACCTTCCTCGGCGTCGCCTTCCAGATCGTCGACGACCACCTGGACCTCTTCGGCGACGAGCCGGAAGTCGGCAAGACCCTCGGCACGGACCTCGACGGCGGCAAGGTCACGCTCCCCCTCCTCTCCCTGTTCCAGCACCTGCCCGCCGACCAGCGCCGCGACCTGCAGCAGTTTCTCGCGCGCCCGGACGCGGAGGGCAAGCGTCGCGAGGTCGTGCGCCTCCTCGACGCGCACGGCCTGACCGAAACCGCGCTGGACCGCGCCGCCGTCCTCGTGCGCGACGCGAAAGACCGGCTGCAGGTCCTCCCCGCCGGGCCGTGGCGGGACGCGCTGGAGGCGCTGGCGGACTACGTCGTGGTGAGGCAGCGGTAGCCGGGCCCGCCGCTCCGGCCCCCGGTTGGACTACTCGGCGGGGGCGCGGGGCCGTATGATCTTACCCTTGCGCGACCCGCACCTTCCCGCCTCAATTGTCTTCACCTCCGCACGTTCCGCCGTCATCCTGACAGCCCCACAAACCCGATTGATCGAGACCTGATGCCGCTTCGGCCCATCGACAAGATCCAGCCAGGCATGCGGACCGCCTCCCCTGTGACCGACGAGGCCGGCATGCTCCTGCTCGCCCAGGGGGTGACGCTGACCGCGGAGTCGCTCGACCTGCTGCGCAAGCGGCGGGTGACCGCGGTCGAGGTCGTGGAGACGGGGCCCGCCACGGACAGCCCGAAGGTGGTCCAGGAACTCCCCGCGAACATCGAGGCGGAGCTGGAGCATGCCTTCGGGCCCCAGGCAGGTCACCCGGTGATGAAGGCGATCCTCGACGCGGCGCTGGACCGGGTCCGGACCCGGAGGGGAGGCCGGCCGTGAGCGACTCCACGACGGACCGCCTGCGCCAGCTGGTCGGCCGGATCCAGGGGCTGCCGACACTTCCCCAGATCCTCTCCTCCATGAACCGCCTGATGACGAATCCGCGGACGAGCGCGAAGGAGGTCGCGCAGCTGATCTCGAGCGACCCGGCGATCACGTCGAAGGTGCTGCGCGTCGTGAACAGCTCCTTCTACGGGTTCCCCAACCGGATTTCCACGGTGACGCACGCCATCGTGATCCTCGGGTTCAACACGGCGCGGTCGATCGTCCTGTCGACGTCGATCTTCGACGCGCTGAAGAAGCCGGAGACGACGGGAGGGTTCGACCGGCTGGCGTTCTGGCGGCATTCGATCGCGACGGGGGCGGTGACGCGCGTGGTCGGCCGGCGCGCGGGGTTCGCCGCGATGGAGGAGTTCTTCCTCGCCGGGCTGCTTCACGACGTGGGCAAGATCGTGCTCGACTCCTACTTTCCGGCCGAGTTCGCGCGCATCCAGGCGGCGGTCCGGGAGAAGGACGCCGCCATGGTGGATGTGGAACCCGAGATTCTCGGCGGGGTGACGCACGCGCAGATCGGCGGGTGGCTGCTTGAGAAGTGGAGTCTGTCGCGGGGGCTGGTGGACTCCGTGGCGCACCACCACAATCCGGCGCTGGCGGGCGAGAACATCAAGGCGGCGGCGGTCGTGCACCTCGGGGACATCCTCGCCCGCGCCCTCTGCATCGGGTCCGGCGGCGACCGCCGGATGCCTCCCTTCTCAGACGCGGCCTGGTCGGCGCTGGGGATCGATCCGGCGGCGATCCCCGACATCCTCCGGGAGGGTGCCGAGGAAGCGGAGCGCGCGATGGTCTTCCTCGAATTCGCGCGCTGAGCGGAGGGAGCCCCCGAGTGGATGCACCACAGCGGCCGTCCGGTCCCCCGACCCCGGCCCCCGGCGCCGACGAGGCGCTGCGCAGGGCCTGGGAGGGTGCGCGGTGGGTGCAGGACCGGGCCCGCGAGATCCGCCGTCACGGGGGGTCGCAGGAGGAGATCATCCGGGAGTTCAGCGAGACGGCGCGGGAGATGCTCGGGTCGGCGGCGACGCAGTTCTATTCGCGGGATCCCGGGAGCCGGGCGATGGTGCTGAGGAACCGCACGGGCGACACGGCGATGCGCCGGATCGGGCAGGAGCCGTGGCGACCCTCTCCGGAGCTGATCGAGTGGGTGGCGCGGGCGCGGCGCACGACGATGATCCCGGGGGATGCCGAGAACCTGTGGCACGTGATCGTCCCCCTCGTGGTCGCCGGCGAGGTCCACGGCGTGCTGGCGGTCAACCTCACCAGCGCGGCCGACGACATCCCGCAGCATGTCCTGGAGGGGCTCTCGTTCCTGGCGGAGGAGACCGCCTCGACGCTCATCGCCGCGGAGGAACAGGACCGGATCGCGCGCGAGCTCGCGCGCACCACGCGCGAGCGGACCTTCCTCGCCAACATCCTCGACTCGGTCGCCAACGGGATCATCGTCCTCGACCTCAACGGCCGGATCCTCCAGATCAACCGCAACGCCGCCGCCATGCTCGACCTTCCCTCGGAGGACCTCGCGGGGCAGATGCTCGATCCGCTCCTGCCGCCGGCCGTGCAGGGGGAAATCCGCGCCACCTTCCATGAGACCGTCGGGATGGGCTTCTCCCTGGAACGCCTGATCACCGCGATGCTCGGCGGAGTCGAACTCCCGCTCGCCGTCGGCTCCTCCCTGCTGCGGGACGAGGAACTCAAGACCCACGGCGTCATCATCGCCATCCGCGACATGACCGCGTCCCGCGAGATGGAACGGCTCCGGAAGCTCGACCAGATGAAGAGCGACTTCGTGGCGAACGTGTCGCACGAGCTCCGGACGCCGCTGACGTCGATCAAGGCCTACTGCGAGGCTCTGGAGGGGATGGCGACGACGGACCAGCAGGCCGAGTTTCTGAAAGTCATCGATGAGGAGAGCGACCGGCTGCTCGGGCTCATCGAAGACCTGCTGAATTTCTCCCGGATCGCCAGCGGAAAGCTGAAGCTGAATGTCGAGCCCGGGGACCTGGGGGACCTGGTCCGGGAGGTCGTCACCCTGTCCCGCCTCCAGTCGCCGGCCCACGCGCTGGAAGTCCGGTGTCCCGACGATCTCCCGGAGGCCGTGTTCGACTGGAACCGCATGAAGGAAGTCCTGATCAACCTGGTGTCGAACGCGATCAAGTATTCTCCCGCAGGGGGGACGGTCCGCGTCGAGCTCTCGACGGCCGAGGGAAACGTGCGGATCGACGTCTCGGACGAGGGAATCGGCATCAGCGAGGCGGACCAGAAGAATCTCTTCCAGCAGTTCTTCCGTGTCGACGGGTCCCTGACGGCGCAGGTCAGCGGGACGGGGCTCGGGCTTGCGATCGTGAAGGGGATTGCGGAGGCGCACGGGGGGACGGTGATGGTCCGGAGTTCCCCGGGGCAGGGATCGACGTTTTCGGTGCTGCTTCCGATCCGCCGGGAGGCGCCGCGGGAGCCGGAGCCGGAGGCGTCGCCGTTCTGAGACGGGGTCCTCAATCTTGACTCGGCCTTGCTCCGTGCTATAAGCAAAGCCTGATACGAACAGCTCCTGACACCCGGACGGACACATTCGGAGACGGTTCATGCGGCCGGATGACCTCAAGTACACCGAGACTCACGAGTGGATCAAGGTCAACAAGAAGACCAAGGTCTGCACCATCGGCATTACGGACTACGCGGTCAAGCAGCTGTCCGACCTGGTCCACATCGAGCTGCCGGAGGCCGGCGACACGGTGGAGGCGGGCCAGCCGTTCGGGGAGATCGAGTCGGTGAAAGCGGTCTCGGATCTGTTCTCGCCGCTCTCGGGCGAGGTCGCGGAGGCCAACGACGCGGTGCTCCAGAACCTGGACACGCTCATGCGCGACGCGTTCGAGGACGGATGGCTTCTGCGCATCAGCGCCTCCGACCTGTCCGAGCTGGACGACGCGATGACGCGCAAGGAATACGACGAGTTCGTGCTGAGCGAGGAAGGCGGCGGGAAGGACGAGGACGCGAAGGCGGAGGAGGAGGAGGAGGACGAAGAGGAAGACGGGGAGGACGAGGACGACGATGAGGACGACCAGGACGACGAGTAGGGGCGTCCGGGACGGCACGGCGGTGTCCCCGTGACGGGCCGGCGCACCACTCCCCTGCGCCGGGCGGCGGCGCGGGCACCCCGCCGCCCATGACTCCCCGACACCGGCGGTGGTTCGCGGCGGGCGCCCTCATCCTGGCGCTCGTCCCCGGGGCGGGGTGCGTCAGCGAGGCGCGGCGACGGCAGCTCCGGCTCCAGACGACCCTCGGGGAGGACGTCGATGCCCGGGAAGTCGCGGACCTCCTGCAGTTCGCGTGGGACCGCCATGTCCTCGGCGATTCGCTCGACGGCGGCAGGACGCTCCGCGAGGCTTTCGTGCTCTACCTCGCCGTCCTCGACCCGGAGAGGCTCGCCATCGACGACGCCCACCGCCTGCGCCTCCTCCAGCGGGCCGGGATCGGCCCCGCCGCCTACGCCGGGGCCGTCGTCGAGGCACGGGACGCCCGCGCATCCGCTTTTCCCTCCTCCACCCCGGACGAATCCGCCGCCTGCGAACTCGCACTCGAATGCGCCTTCCGGCGGCTCGACCCCCACTCCGGCTTCCTCGACCGCGAGGCCTGGGCGGAAACCCTCCGGTCGATCACCGGCGGATACAGCGGAATCGGCATCGTCATCCGCCACGCCGACGAACCCCTCGTCCTCGAAGTCTTCGACGACGGCCCCTCCGCCGGCTCCCTCCTGCCGGGCGACCGCATCCTCCGCGTCGACGGAACGGACGTCAGCGGCCTCTCCAGCTCGGAATACCTCGCCCTCGTCCGCGGCAGAGAGGGGACCTCCGTCACCCTCACCATCCGCCGCGCCGGAAAACTCACCGAAGTGAACCTCACGCGCCGCCAGGTGCAGGCGAAGGCGGTCCGCTCCGTCGCCGCCGGACCCGACGGCGATGTCCTCGTCCTCCACCTCCGCGCCTACACCGAGGGCTGCGCCGACGAAGTCGAGACGGCACTCCGCCGCCACAGAACCCCCCTCCGCGGGATCATCCTCGACCTCCGCAGCAACCCCGGCGGCACCGTCGACGACGCCGTCGCCATCGTCGACCTCTTCATCGACAGGGGCCCCGTCATCCTCGAACGCGGCCGGGAGCGGAAGGTGCTGGAAGCCGAGTCGGGCGGAAGCGCCGTCGCGCCGGAGATTCCCCTGATCGTGGCCGTGAACCGGTTCTCCGCATCCGCCAGCGAGCTCACCGCGGGAGCCCTGCAGGATCACGGCCGCGCGGTCATCGTCGGGGAACGGACGTTCGGGAAGGGGACGGTGCAGGAGATCTACCGCATGGGGGACCGCGGGGCGAAGGTCACCGTCGCGCGCTTCTATACTCCGTCCGGCCGGTCCACGCAGCGGGTCGGCGTCCTGCCGGATGTGGAGCGGCCGGACGCGATCGTCGTGCGATGGGAACAGGAGTCCGGCTCCGACGAGCCGTCACGGTTTGAGCGGGACTACGACAACGCGATCCCCGGCGACACCCAGCGGACCGGATTCGTGCGCCCGCGGGACACGGGGGCGCTGGTCGCGCGGCTGCGCGCGCGAATGGACAGTCCCGGACCGCCCGACCCCGCCGCGGATGTCGAGGACGACCTGCTCCAGGCGATGATCCGGTCGCTGGCGGGAGAGCCGGCGCTCCGCCCCCGCTGACGGCGCCCCGCGCCGTCAGTCCTCGAGCGCGACGGTGGCGAGCATCGAGTCCAGGATCTCCCGCCGGGCCTCCCAGAGCTCCCGGCGCGCGGTGAACGCCGCGAAGAACAGCTTCCCGCGATGCTTCACCACCCGCGTCTCGTTCACCATCTCGATTCCCTGGTGGACCAGGACGCAGCGGAACACGAAGGAGGGCCGCCCCAGGAACGTCTCCTCCCCTCCGTCCAGGCACTCCGGGCCGCCGCGCCGCTTTTTCGCCGCCTCCCACTCCTTCCCGGTCGCCTCGACCGTCCCCTCCATGACCCCGAAGGCAAGGTACTCGAAGCGGTCGCCCGGGTTTCGCAGGATGAGCGCCGCGGGCTGCGCGGTCGGCGTCCAGCGGTCGGGGTGCTTCAGCGCCACGCCGTGGTCCTTCCACGCGACCGACGGCTCGACGGGCGCGGGGACGCGCTCCCGGCGCTCGACCCTCAGGGTCGCGACGGCGTCGGCGAGAATCCGGCCGCATTCGCGTGCGACCGGGGCGGACGGGCCCCAGGTGACGGCCACGACACGGTCTCCCGCGTCGAGCGCCAGGAGGCTGACGGTCCGCTGGCCGGGAAGGCGGAGGTCCGCGCGCCAGGACGGAGAACCTCCGCGGACCGCCTCGTCGACCGTTTCGCAGGTCCCCCCGGCCGCTCCCTGCCCGGCCTCGGCGATCCTGCGGTAGGTCGCGAAGTCCAGGTCCGCGATCACCTCGATCTGAAGCCCCATCGGCTCGTCGCGCCCGTCGACGCGGACGACCCGCGTCACGCTGATCACCGTCTGGCCGTCCGGACCCGCGGACGCGAGCGCGACGCACCCCTCAGGGGGCTGCAGGGAGACTCCCTCATCCCGGAACTCCTTCCGGTCGGTGAGGCGCGTCGGATTGGGAAGGTTCGATCCGCCGAGCTGGGCCGAGGCGGGAAGGGCTCCCAGGAGGAGGAGGGCGAGGGGCTTCACGGGGCGAGCTCGCGGGTGAGGCGGGAGGCGAGCGTGGCGGCAGCGAGCTGGAGGGCGCGGGGATCGGCGGCTCCGGCGGCCTGGAAGAGTTTTCCGCGCCCGCCGCCGCGAAGGCCGCCGGCCTGCACGGCGTCGTGGAAGGCGGGGGCGAGGTCGAGGG
>JABWAY010000183.1 GCA_013360825.1 Candidatus Brocadiia bacterium
GCGGGGACGCTGCCGACCGAGCCGCGGGCGTTCGACGTCGCGGCCACGGCCCCCTGGCGGCTCCGCGACGCGCCGGCGCCCTCCGGAATGGAATCGACCGTGGCGCTTCCCCCGCTCCGCTGCCGCTGGCTCGGTGACACCCCCGACGGGAAGGCGATCCTCGAGATCGAGGTCGAGGGGGTGCGGCAGACGCTGGTGTTCGGCGATCTGGAGGTGGCGGGGATCGACCGGCGCCGGCAGATCGTGGAGGGGCAGGAGCTGGAACTGATGCTTCCCGTGAAGCTGACGCTGAACCGACCGTCGAAGTAGCCGGGCAGAAGCGAGTCCCCAACCCCGTCGAGGCAGACCATGAACCGGAAACTGATCGCCGTCCTGCTGGTGCTGGCCGTCTCGGGAACGCCGCTGCTGGCGCAGGGGACGGAGCCGCCGAAAGAGGATCTGGTGGACATCGACTGGAACGGGGTGACGCTGGAGAACCTGATCGTGATGGTCTCCAACATGACGGGGCGGGTGATGGTGTACGACCGCGAGGCGCTGAAGGCGAAGCCGCCGGTGACGCTGTCGCGTCCGCAGCGCATCCCGGAGGGTGCGGTCTATGCGATGTTCGAGACGGTGATGAAGCAGAACGGGCTGGCGCTGGTGACGCTGAATCTCGAGACGGAGAAGGGCAAGCCGACGCTCGAGGTGGTGCAGGTGATCAAGCGGGAGGAAGGGGCGAAGTCGGCGCTGGAGGTCAGCGACCCTTCTAATTGGGAATCCGTTCTCAACAGGGACCAGATGATCACGCAGGTGATCCCGCTCAAGTACGCGAGCGCCCGCGATATCCTCGCGCCGGCCCAGGCGCTGCTCTCCGACCCGCGCAACGTGCTCGCGAGCGAGACGCTGAACTCCATCATCATCACGGACTACGCGACGAACGTGCGCCGCGTGATGACGATCATCCAGATGATCGACCGGAAGCAGCAGGACGTGGAGCTGGAGGTCGTGGCGCTCAAGTACGCCAGCGCGACGGAACTGGAGCCGAAGCTGAACCAGCTCGTCCAGACGCTTCAGCGCGCCCAGCCGCCGCGGCCCGGAGTTCCCGTGCCGCAGCAGGAGCAGGTCTCGATCGGGTCGGATTTCCGCACGAACTCGCTGATCGTGCTCGCCCTGCCGGACCGGATGGTGCAGATCAAGAACATGATCTCGAAGCTGGACATCGTGCCGGAGAAGTCGCCGACGAACCTGCATGTGTACCGGCTGAAGCACGCGCGGGCGGAGGAACTGGCGACGGTCCTGCAGGCGGTGTTCGGGGGCGGAAGCTCCGGGACGACGCGGCAGCCGGCCGGCGGCGGCCGCGCGGGGACGGGAGGGGGCGCCGAAGCGGTCGTGGGCGGGCAGTCCACGCCGCCGAACCAGCAGGTCCAGGTCTCGATCACGGCGGACAAGCAGAACAACGCGCTGGTCGTCGTGGCGACGCCGGAGGTCTGGGAGCCGATGGAGGTCTTCATCAGCGAACTGGACCGGAGGCGCCCGCAGGTGATCATCGAGACGGCGATCATCGAGGTGACCGGGAACGACCAGTTCGACCTCGGTGTGGAACTGGCGAACGCGGGCACGCCCGCCGACGGCCGGACGCGCGGGTTCCTGAACAACAACCTCGGCCTCGGCGTCCTGTCGGACACCGACGGGGACGACATCCCGGACATCAAGATCCCGAATTCGGACCTCTCGGGAATCACCGCCGGGATCTTCCGCGGGGCGGCCGGCAAGCTCCCCATCCTGCTGCACGCGCTGTCCGAGAAGCGCAAAATCAACGTCGTGTCGCTTCCCCAGATCACGACCAACGACAACGAGCAGGCGACGCTGACGGTGAACGAGATCGTGACGACGGCGGCGACGACGACGACGACGGGGGTGGTCACGACGAGCAGCGGCACGCAGACGCAGGCCGGCATCACGATGAAGGTGACGCCGCACATCTCCGCGGACAACTACCTCCAGCTGGAGATCGACCTCCAGGTCTCGCAGTTCCAGGCCAGGCCGACCGCGAACTCGGCGGTGCCGCCGCCGATCACCAACCGGTCGGTCATCACCAAGGTCACGCTTCCCAACACGCACACCGTGGTCGTCGGGGGGCTGGTCACGGACCAGCTCCGGGAGACGGTGACCGGGATCCCGATCCTCCAGGACATCCCGATTCTCGGGCAGGCGTTCGAGCGGACGGTGCGGGAGGGGACGAAGACGACGCTGTACGTGTTCATCACGCCGATCATCCTGAGCGACCCGACGTTCACGGACTTCAAGCGGATCACGCTTCGGAAGCAGGAGGCGATGTTCCAGACCTCGAAGCGGTGGGTGGGGATGCACCAGCTGGGCGAGCACGAGCCGAACGCGGCGGACCTGTTCGAGTACCGGACGCCGTTCGGGACGCGCGGCCCCGGCACCGGCGGGGGGAAGTAGGCGATGAAGCTGCTCGAGCGGTTCCGGGATGCGCTGAAGGAGGACGGGGGTCTCACCGACCAGAAGGTCGACGAGGCCTTCTCCGTCTCGTCCGAGTCGCGCGACCCGCTCGACCGCGTGCTGCTGACGCGCGGGTTCCTCACGGAAAAGCAGATGCTCCGCGTGTTTTCCCGCGCAATGGCGCTGCCGCTTCTTGAGAACCTGACGGAGGCGACGATCCCGGCGGAGTTCGTGGAGAAGGTGTCGGTGCAGTTCGCGCGCGGGCAGAACCTGGCGGCGATCGGGGAGGCGGACGGGGTTTTCCAGGTGGCGACGTGCAATCCGTTCGATTTCCATCCGCTGGACGAGCTGGCGCTGATGCTGGGGAGGACGATCCTGCTGGTTCTGGCGCCGAAGTCCGAGATCACGGCGCTGATCAACAAGGCGTACCAGAAGAAGATGGACGTGGTCGACGAGATGCTGGAGGACCTCGAAGACGACGAGATGGCGGGGCTGGCGCGGGAGATGGAGGACGGGCACGACCTCCTCGACATGGCCAACAAGGCCCCGATCATCAAGCTGGTGAACATGATCATGTTCCAGGCGCTGAAGATGAGGGCGTCGGACATCCACCTGCAGCCGTACGAGGAGAAGCTGCAGGTCCGTTACCGGGTGGACGGGATCCTGTACGACATGATGACGCCGCCGAAGAAGATTCAGGAGGCGGTGATCAGCCGCATCAAGATCATGGGGAAGATGGACATCGCGGAGCGGCGGCTTCCGCAGGACGGGCGCGCGACGATCAAGGTCGGGGACAACGAGGTCGATGTGCGCATCAGTTCGGTGCCGACGTCCCACGGGGAACGGATCGTGATGCGGCTGCTCGACAAGAGCGCGCGGCTGCTCGACCTGCGGGAACTCGGGCTGGACGGGGAGCAGTTTCCCATCATGGACAAGCTCGTGCGCTGTTCGCACGGTGTGCTTCTCGTCACGGGGCCGACCGGCTCCGGGAAGACGACGACGCTGTACGCCTCGCTCAAGTCGATCAACTCGACGGCCAAGAACGTGCTCACGATCGAGGACCCGGTCGAGTACCAGGTCAACGGGATCAGCCAGATCGAGGTTTCGGCGAAGAAGGGACTGACATTCGCGACGGGGCTGCGGTCGATCGTCCGCCAGGACCCGAACATCATCATGGTCGGGGAAATCCGCGACGGGGAGACGGCGGACATCGCCATCCAGTCGTCGCTGACGGGGCACCTGGTGTTCAGCACGCTCCACACGAACGACGCCCCCGGCGCAATCACGCGCCTCCTCGACCTGGGCGTCGAGCCCTACCTCGTCGCCTCCTCGCTCGTCGGCGTCGTGGCCCAGCGGCTGGTGCGTCTGATCTGCAAGGGGTGCAAGGAGGAGACGGAGGTGACCGAGGAGGGTCTGGCCTCGATCGGGATCACGC
Organism: Candidatus Brocadiia bacterium; assembly: GCA_013360825.1. Lineage (GTDB taxonomy): Bacteria > Planctomycetota > MHYJ01 > WSZJ01 > WSZJ01 > WSZJ01. The sequence continues at coordinate 3,878 of JABWAY010000183.1, forward strand.
CGGACCGCTGCCCGGCGATGCAGCTCTGGAAGGGGCGGGGGTGCGACCGGTGTCTCGGGACCGGGTACCACGACCGGACGGGGATCTACGAGATTCTCCCGATCAACGACCAGATCCGGGACCAGGTCGTCGCCAAGACCAGCAGCACGACGATCAAGCAGGAGGCGGTGCGGCACGGGCTGCGGACCCTCCGGATGGACGGCGCGATCAAGGTGCTGCAGGGGCGCACGACGATCGAGGAAGTCATGCGCGTGACCCAGATGGACGTCGTCTGATCCCGCCGCGATGCCGGTTTTCTCCTACAAAGCGCTGAAGGAATCGGGCGACATCGCCGCGGGGGTGATCGACGCCGATTCCCCCCGCGACGCGCGCTCCAAGCTGCGCATGCAGGCGCTCCATGTCACCCAGCTCGAGCCGATCGTCCAGGGGGCGTCCGCGGAGCAGCAGAAGCGGCGCTCGCTGTTTCTTCCGAAGTTCGCGAGCCAGAAGAGCACGGTCGAAATCGCGCTCATCACACGGCAGCTGGCGACGCTGCTCAACGCCGGGACGCCGCTCAACGAGGCGCTCCGTGCGATCGTCGAGCAGACGAACTCGCGGAAGCTCGAGGCGATCATCCGGGACATCCGGGAGCGGATCAGCCAGGGGGCGACGTTCGCGGACGCGCTCGGGAATCACCCGGGGTACTTCTCGGATCTCTACGTGAACATGGTCCGCTCCGGGGAGGCCTCCGGCACGCTGGACGAGATCCTGAAGCGGCTGGCGGATTACCTCCACCAGCAGAACCGGCTGGCAGGAAAGGTGATGGCCGCGATGACCTATCCGCTGGTCATGGTGGTGGTCGGGACCGGCGTCGTGACCTTCCTCCTGGGATTCGTCGTGCCGCGCATCCTGGACGTGCTCTCGAAGCAGAAGATCGTGATGCCGCTTCCGACGATGCTCCTCGTGGCGGTGACCAACATCCTCCGCGGGTACTGGCCGCTGCTGCTCGGGGGGCTGATCGCGTCCTGGATCGGGTTCAAGCTCTACACGGCGACTCCCGGCGGGCGGCGGGTCTGGGACGGGTTCATCCTGCGGATTCCGGTGCTCGGCGACCTGTTCCGGAAGGCGGCGATCAGCCGGTTTTCGACGACGCTGTCGACGCTTCTCGGCTCCGGGCTGCCGGTGATGGAGGCGCTGTCGATCACGCAGAAGGTGATGGGGAACGTGGTGCTGGGGGCGGTGATTGACAAGGTGCGGGCGCGGGTCATGGAGGGGTCGGACATTTCGGCGCCGCTGAAGCAGTCGAAGCTGTTTCCGCCGACGGTCTGCTACATGGTGGCGATCGGGGAGGAGTCGGGGCAGCTGGAGGAGATGCTGCGGCGGGTGTCGCAGTCGTACGACGAGGAGATCGAGCTCACGACGCAGAAGGTGACGAGTCTGATCGAGCCGATCATGATCGTCCTGATGGCGGTGGTGGTGGGGTTCATCGTGCTGGCGGTGCTGCTGCCGATCCTCGACCTGTCGAATCTCTGAGCCGCGGGGCGCCGGGCGCGCCTGCGGAGATCGAAGAAGTCGGGGCGGGGAGCCAACGTTCGGCCGCCCCGGCCGTTTAATCTTCAGGCCCCGAGGACGGGTCGCGGGCGTAGAATCGGAACCACAAGGAGAAACCATGCTGAGCCACGACCGCCGCCGGACGCGCAGGAACGCCGGTTTCACGCTGATGGAACTGATGATCGTGCTGGTGATCATCGGCGTGCTGGCGGCCGCCGTGACTCCGGCCCTGATCAACCGCGCGGAGAAGGCGAAGATCACGCGGGCCAAGGCCGACATCGTCAACATCGCCAACCAGGTGAAGATGTTCAAGGCGGACAACAGCCGGTATCCGGAGTCCGTGCAGGACCTGATCAACAAGCCCTCCTACGCCAAGGACTGGCCGGCCGGCGGGTACCTGGAGAAGCTCGAGGACGACCCCTGGGGGAACCCCTATGTCCTCCGCGTTCCGGGCGACAACGGCAAGGACTACGACGTCATCTCCTACGGCGCCGACGGGACCCAGGGCGGTGAGGACAGCGACGCCGACCTGTCGTACTGGACGCTGAACGAGACCAAGAAGTAGCCCGCCGGCGCTTCTTCCCGAAAGGCACCCCATGACGCCCGCGCTCCGCCCGCACCGCCGCCGCGCCTCGTCGGGCTACACGCTCATGGAGATGATGGTGGTCCTGGTCATCATGGGGATCATCATCATGATCATGATCGGGCGCGTGGATTCGCTGCTCCCCAAGTACCGGGTGCGCGCCGCGGTCCGGGACATCGCGTCCGAACTCCGGCTGGCGCGGGCGCAGGCGATGTCCACCGGGATGCCTCACTACGTCCAGTACAACCTGGAAACCGGCGAGTTCTGGATCCTCGCCCCCGAGGAGAAGAAGGAGGGGGACCTCACCGTGGAGGAGGAGGACACCACGGAGAACGCCTTCAAGGCGGCGGAGTATGTCTGGGCGAAGACGATGGAGCAGAAGCTCCCGGACGGCGTGAAGATCGAGAAGATCCTCTGGAGCGCCGGCAGGGAAGCCGACCTGATGCCGGTGACGATCGAGTGTTCCCCGTACGGGTCGATCCGTTCCCACACGATCTGGGTGACGGGGACGGAGGACGGGTCGAAATTCACGATCGAGCCGAGTCCGCTGACGGGTTTCGTCGCGTTCAGCGAGGGGCACGTCGAGCCCGCGGCCCTCGAGGAGGCCGCCGAGTGAACCTGAGGCGGCGGTCGGCGGGATTCACGCTGCTCGAGGTCATGCTCGCGCTCGCGATTGTCGCGACCACGGTCTTCGCGATCCTCTACCTGCGGACGCGCGCGGTCGAGCAGGTCGGGAACGCGCGGGCGATGCGCGAATCCTGGGGGCTCCTGCAGCAGAAGGTCGGGGACTTCGAGGAAGTGCCGATCGGCGACTACAAGGCGGGGACGGAGTCCGGGACCTTTGAGAATCTTCCGAACGTGCGCTGGGAGCGGGTCACGGAGTTCGTGGAGATGGAATGGATGGAGGAGGTGGACGAGGACCACCCGCGGGAGATGTGGAAGATCACGGTGAAGGTCTACCTCACGCAGGCGGACGGTCAGGAGACGATGACGCAGGCGCAGTTCTACCGCCTGAAGAAGGAGGACGACGAGGGCGAGGGGGGCGGCGGCGGGGGAGGGGGCGGCGGATGAGACGCACGCGGCAGGCCGGCGCGTTCACGCTCGTCGAGGTCCTGATCACCATCACGATCACGGCCATCATGATCGGCATCCTGTACGGCGTCCTCGTGGCGACGCTGCAGACCCGCCTCAAGCTCGAAACGATGACCCAGCTCGACGAGGCGGGGCCGGCCTGCCTGAAGACGATCGCCGACGACATCGCGGCCGCGTTCGTGCCGCCGGTCCCGGATGCGCCGCCGGCCGGCGAGGGGGAGCCCGCTCCACAGACCCCCGCGTACTTCACCGGCGGGGACAAGACGGGCGCGGGGGGCGAGGCGGACGAAATCGACTTCATCTCCTCGCGCGACATCTGGGACCCGGTCGCGCAGCGCGTCGCGGACTTCGCGGAAATCGGCTATTTCCTCCGGCCCAACCCGGACGACGCCGCCGTCTCGATCCTCGTGCGCCGGGAGGATCCCTTCGTCGACGACAAGCCCGCCTCCGGGGGAAGCCTGCAGGAGATCTACGACCGGGTGAAATCCCTCTCGTTCGAGTACTACGACGGCGAAAAGTGGCTGACGACGTGGGGGACCGAGGAGGCGCAGAAGAAGGCGCTTCCCAGGATCGTGAAAATCAAGCTCGTGGTGATTCCGGACGCGGAGAAGGCGAAGGAGAACGCGACGGACGCGGAGAAGACGTTCGAGCTGATGGTGAGCCCGGTCCGGTAGAAAAGTGCGGATTCGGGGCAATAATCCCGTGCGGGTGGCGTTCCTGTGCCGAGGCCCGGCGGTGTGCCGGGGCTGCGACGTGGCGACCAAGGGCAAGCGAACAGGGGAGGATCTCATGCGCTGGATGGCATCGGCGGTTGTGACGGCGGCGATGGCGACGGTCTGCGGGGCGACGGAGCCCGGCGGGGAGTACCGCGAGATGCGGGAGCGGATCGAGACGCTGGACCGGGAGCTCGGCCGGGAGTTGCGCGGGCTGGAGGAGGCCGGGGAGCCCGTGGTCATCGTGACCGCCATGTTGTCCGTGTTCGTCCTTCTTATGCTTGCCCTTCGGTTTCTCGTCATGATGGGCATGATGCGCATGGGCATGATGTCCACGTTCCAAACCGAGGATGACCGAACCGGCAGAGAGGAACAGCAAAGCCTTGAAGAAGGCGTGCGTCACGAGA
>JABWAY010000184.1 GCA_013360825.1 Candidatus Brocadiia bacterium
GGTGGGCCGTCCGCGGCCCCGGACGGATCCGCCCGCCGGACGGCGTCGCGTCGCTGTCCACCGACGGCCGCCGGATCTTCACGCTCGTCGCCGCCGACCCGGACGGGCGGACCCCACGCCTGATCCCCGCCGCGATCGACACCGACGCCGATCCCCCCGCGACCGCCTGGTCCGGCTTCGGCAGCGCGGGAGACCTCTTCGATGACGGCTGGGCGATGGGCCCGCCGCTCCTCGCCGCGGGACGCCTCTACGTCCCCACCGCCCTCCGCGACGCGACGATGCTCGCCCCCGGCCTCGTCTGCCTCGACGCGGCGACGGGACGCCGCATCTGGGCGACGGTGCTCGGCGAGGACATGGGGCCCGCCGCCCGGCAGTCCCTCCATCCCCAGTCCCCCCGGCCGGTGCTGTGGGGGGGGCGGCTGTTTGTCGGCAATGGTGGAAGGGTGATCGGGGCGCTGGACGCGGCGACGGGGGATCTGGAGTGGGTGCATGTTGCGGCGCGTCGGGTTTACGCGCTCGCAGGGGGGCCGCCGGCGCCTGCGGCGTTCGAGGGCGGGGTGCTCTACCCGGAGATGGGGACCGGGTGGCTGCTGCGGGCGGATTCGGGGGCGGTGACGGCGATTCCTCCGTCCCCTTTCCAGCCGCACTGGTGCGTCACCGCGGGGGTGCGGACTGCGCTGTTCGGGGACGACGGAGCCACGGCGGCCGCAGGGGGGCCGCGCGGATTCGCAGAACTTCTGAACCGATCGGGGGGGCGCGGCGTCCTGTATGAGCTGCCCGACCCGCCCGCCGGGAGGCCGGCGCTCTGGGGGGAGACGCTGACGGTCCCGACGACACGCGGGCTCCTGTCGGTCGATCTCCCCTCCGGCGAAGTCCGCGTCCTGGCCGAGTGGGGTCCGGGGGATGCCGGGGACCTCGTCCGGCTCCCGGGGTGGGTCGTGATTCTCCGGGGCGGGTCAGCGACGTTCCGGAAGGTGCAGGAATGAGAAAAAGGACAACCCGCGTGCAGGAAGACTGCTAGACTCGCCCCTCCCTGCGGGGGCCGATTTCAGAAACTCAGGAGGAACAATGGCCGAGCCGAGCACGCCGACGTCCGCCGGAGACCTCGAAGCGATCCAGAAGTTGAAGTCCGCCTATGACCGGATGCGGGCGGAAATCGGCAAGGCCGTGGTCGGCCAGGAAGCCGTCATCGAGCAGCTCATGACGGCGATTTTCAGCAAGGGGCACTGCCTGCTGGTGGGCGTGCCGGGGCTCGCCAAGACGCTGATGATCCGGACGCTCGCGTCGACCCTGAATCTGACGTTCAGCCGCATCCAGTTCACCCCCGACCTGATGCCCTCCGACATCACCGGCACCGAGGTCATCTCCGAGGACAAGGCGACCGGAAGCCGGACCCTGCAGTTCATCAAAGGTCCGATCTTCGCCAACATCCTCCTCGCCGACGAAATCAACCGCACCCCCCCCAAGACGCAGGCGGCGCTCCTCGAGGCGATGCAGGAGTTCCAGGTCTCCTCGGGTGGAAAGAAACACTCCCTCTCGCAGCCGTTCTTCGTCCTCGCCACCCAGAATCCCATCGAGCAGGAGGGGACCTATCCCCTGCCCGAGGCCCAGCTCGACCGCTTCATGTTCATGGTCAACGTCGGGTACCCGACGGAGCAGGAAGAGATCGACATCATGAAGCTGACGACGTCGCCGTTCGAGACGAAGCTGACGCCGGTGCTGACGGGCGCGGACATCCAGCAGTTCCAGGACGTCGTGCGGCGCGTGCCGATTTCGGACCATGTGATCCGGTACGCGATGAAGCTGACGCGCGCGACGCGGATCCACGGCAAGGACCCGGTGCCGGACTTCGTGCGGCAGTGGGTGAGCTGGGGAGCCGGGCCGCGGGCCTCGCAGTACCTGATCGTCGGGGCGAAGGCGCGGGCGGTGCTCAAGGGCCGGTTCTACGTCTCGACCGACGACATCCGGGCGGTGGCGCACCCGGTGCTGCGTCACCGTGTGCTCTGCAATTTCGCGGCGGAGGCGGAGGGGATCAACAGCGACCGGATCGTGGACAAGCTGATCGAGGTCATCCCGGCCGGCGAGGGCGACGCGCAGAAGGATCCGCGGATGCCGAAGGTCCTCGGACCGGCGGGGGCGTAGCGAGAATTCCGGCGGCCGCAGTCCGGGCCGCCGGTGCCCCTCATGGCCGAACCCAGCAAATACCTCGACCCACATGTCCTGAACCGGATCTCGCGGCTGAACCTGCGCGCGCGGTCGGTGATGGAGGGGTTCGTGAGCGGGCTCCACAAGAGCCCGTACCACGGGTTCTCCGTGGAATTCGCGCAGCACCGGGAGTACACCCCCGGCGACGACCTGCGCTTCCTCGACTGGAAGGTGTACGGGCGGAGCGACCGCCTCTACATCAAGCAGTACGAGCAGGAGACGAACCTCCGCGCCTACATCCTGCTCGACGCCTCGGAGTCGATGGACTACAAGTCCGAGAATCTCTCGAAGTTCGACTATGCCGCGACCTGCGCCGCGTCGATCGCCTACCTGACGATGGAACAGCAGGACTCCGCGGGGCTGGTGCTCTTCGACCGGCAGGTGACGAAGTTCGTGCACGCGCAGTGCTCTCCGGCGCACCTGAAGGTGATGGTCACGGAGATGGAGGCGGCGAAGACGACCGAGAAGACGGATTTCTCGCACGTCCTCCACGACATCGCCGAGCGGATCAAGCAGAAGTCGATCATCGTCCTGATCAGCGACCTCATGGACAACCCGGAGTCAATCCTCTCCGGCCTGCAGCACTTCCGCCACAAGCGCAACGACGTCATCGTGATCCACGTCCTGGACGAGTACGAGGCGCGATTCCCGTTCGACCGCATGACGCGCTTCGACGGCCTCGAGGGGTACCCGCACCTGATCGTGGACCCGAAGGCGCTCCGGGAGGCGTATCTGGAGGAAGTGAGCAAGTTCACCTCCGAGATGCGCCGGGGGTGCCTGGCGCAGCGCGTGGACTACGTGCAGGTCACGACGGACCAGCCGATCGAGGTCGCGATGTCCTCCTACCTCGCGCGCCGGATGGCGCGGACGAGGGCCAAATAGATGGGATTCCTCCACTCGGGACTGCTCTGGTTCGCGGCCGCGGGGTCGATCCCCATCCTGATCCATCTCTTCAACCGCCAGCGGTACAAGCGGGTGCAGTGGGCGGCGATGGAGTGGCTGCTGGCCGCGATGAAGAAGACGCGGCGGCGGATGCAGCTGGAGAACCTGATCCTGCTGCTGATCCGGGTGCTGGTCCTGGTCTTCCTGGCGGGGGCGCTCGCGCGACCCTTCATGCAGAGCGCCTTCGCGACGCCGTTCGCGGAGTCGAACACGCACGCGGTGATCGTGCTCGACGTGTCGTACTCGATGGACTACCGGGGTCCGGACCGGACGACGCCGATGGAGAAGGGGCGCCAGGTGGCGAACGGGATCCTGAACGCGCTCAAGACGACGGAGAACGACCGGTTTTCGCTGATCCTGCTGACGGATTCGCCGGAGTCGCTGATCGGGGAGCCGTCGAGCAACGTCGAGAACGGGCGGCGGCAGGTGGGCGAGCGCGGGGTGACGGACTACGGCACGTCGGTGGCGGAGACGATGGAGCTGGTCCGGGATGCGCTGAAGAAATCGACCAACATGGTGAAGAAGGTGTTCATCATCACGGACAACCAGCGTCACGCCTGGACCGTCTCGGAGAAGGACCGGACGAGGGTCTCCGAGCTGTACAGGGAGGTCTCGGACCTGACGGCCCCGAACGGGGGAGGCATTCTCGTTTATGACGTGGGCGGGAACGTGGTGGACAACCTGGGGGTCGTCTCGCTGGACCTGGCGGACGGGCAGAAGGTCATCGCGACCGACCAGCCGTCCGAGTTCACGGCGACGATCCGCAACCACGGGCCGATCCAGGTGTCCGGCGTCTCGATGAACATCCTGATCGACGGGGCGAAGCAGGGCTCCTACTCGCTCACGATCGACCCGAACGCTCTTCTCAAGCAGAAATTCGTCCATACGTTCCGCGACCCGGGCCCGCACTCGATCACGGTCGAGCTCGAGGCCGACGCCCTCTCCCACGACAACAGGCGGTCGTTCGCGGTGAACGTGCGCGACGCGCTGAGGGTCCTGATCGTCAACGGGGAGCGCGGGACCAGCACGTCCACCGACGAGGTGGCGTTCCTGAAGACCGCGCTCAACCCCTCGATCGACCAGCGCGAGCGCCTGTCCCACTTTCTCATCACCGAGGTCCTCGAGAACGGATTCATGCGGGAGGACCCGCGGAAATTCGACCTGGTGATCCTCGCGAACCTCGAGACGATCGCGCCGGAGGAGGTCACGTCCCTGGAGGAGTACGTCCGGTCCGGGGGCGGGCTGCTCATGTTCCTCGGCGACAAGACCGAGGCGTACACCTGGAACCAGGCGATGTTCCGGAACGGCGAGGGACTGCTCCCCTGCGAGCTGGAAAAGCCCGCGGGGTACCCCGATAACCGGGACGTCTTCGGGATCACGGGGGTGGATTACGACCACCCGGCGCTGTCCTTCTTCCGGGATCTCAAGGCGTCCCTCACCCGGCTCCCGATCAGCCAGTACTACGCGGTCAAGCCCTGGGACCCGCGCCCCGACGTCCGCGTCATGGCCGGGCTCAACGTCCCCGGCGGCGCCCCTCCCCCGCTCCTCGTCGAACGCCGGTTCGGCCGCGGCCGCGCCGTCCTCTGCACCACCGCCCCCGACCTCGAGTGGGGTCTGATGCCGAAATTCCCCGGCTACGTGATGCTCATGGACCAGATCTGCAGCTACCTCGCCGCCCCCGTCCAGCGCTTCCGGAACATCGAGGTCGGCGAACCGATGGAATACACCCTCCGCGCCACGGAATTCGCGAAGAAGTTCGAGGTCGTGGGCCCGCGGCAGACCAGTTCCGAGGTCAGCCCCGTCCAGGTGAACGACCAGGCCTGGCACCTGTCGTTCGGCGGCACCAGCGAGGCCGGCGTCTACGCCCTCATGCGCGTCCGCGATGACGAGCCCGCCCCCGCCCTCGTCTCCTACTACGCCGTGAACGTCAACGCGGACGAGGGGTTCGTCGAGAAACTCTCCGAGCAGGAACTGCGCTCCATCTTCCCCCAGCTCAAGTTCACCTACGTCGACCAGGGGCTCGGCACGGAACCCAAGGCGATCACCGTCAAAGCCCCCGCGTCCAACATCTGGAAATACCTCCTCGGCGCCGTCCTCGCCCTGCTCCTCGCGGAGACCGTGCTCGCACAGCTTTTCGGGGCCCGGCGATGAGCGGCCTGGTGGACTGGCTCCTCGGCGTCGACCGCTCCCTCGTCGAGGAGTACGGCAAGTGGGAGATCCGCTGGCAGGCGATGCCCTCGGCCTGGGTCGTCGTCCTCATCCTCCTCCCCCTCGTCCTCCTCCTCCCGGGATACTTCTACCGCCGCGAAAACAAGACCGCATCCGGGGGGTCGCGCGTCGCCCTCTCCATCATCCGAAGCGGCCTCATCGCCATCCTCCTCGCGCTTCTCTTCCAGCCCATCCTCTACCTCGAACGCTCCCTGACCAAGGAGTCCTACCTCGTCGTCCTGGTCGACGAGTCCGTTTCGATGACGCTCCGGGACAAGTACACCGAGGCCTCCCAGTACGAGGCGCTGGGGCGCGTGACGGGAATCGCGCGGGAGCAGGGCCTGACCACGGAGGGCCGCGAGGAACTCACGCGCCTGTCGCGCCTCGACCTCGTCAACCTGGCGCTCAAGAACCCCCAGATCCGCGTGCTCGACCGGCTCAAAGAGCGGTACATGTTCAAGGCGTACTCCTTCGCCAAGGGAGTCTCCCCCGAGCCCCCGCTCGGCGCCATGGCCGTGCCGACCGAGAAGGACCGGCTCGGGCCGTACACCCAGACCGCGATCGGGAAGGCGATCGACTCGGTGATGAAGGAACTCCACGGCCAGCCGGTCGCGGCGATCGTGATCATCACCGACGGGCGCAACACCGCCGACACGGAACCCGGCGACATCGCCGCCCAGATGGTCGACCGCGGCACCCGCGTCCCCATCTACACCGTCGGCGTCGGCAATCCGCTTCCCCCGAAGGACATCTCCCTCGGCCAGCTCGAGGCGCCGGACGTCGCGGTCGCCGGGGATTTCGTCGAGTTCAGGCTGAAGGTGTCCTCGAAGGGATTCAAGGGGGAGTCGATCCAGGTCACGCTCACCCAGCATGACCAGATGATCGCGCCGCTCCAGGACCTCGTCCTGGAAGGCGGGGACCTGGAGGTGGAGCAGGAGGTCCTGATCAAGTGGAAGCCGGAGAAGCCCGGCGAGTACCAGCTCGTGCTGTCGACGCCGGTGCGCGAGGAGGAGCTGGTCGAGGACAACAATCTGGTCCGGCACTCGATCCGGATCATCGACAACAAGATCCGTGTGCTGTTCGTCGAGGGGTATCCGCGCTGGGAGTACCGGTATCTCAAGAACGCGATGGTGCGGGACAAGTCGATGCTCGTGGACGTGCTGCTCTACTCCGCGGACGAGAGTTTCCCGCAGGAGGGCTCGCCGGGGCGCGATCCGCTCACGAAGTTCCCGGGCGAACTGAAGCAGCTGGCTGAGTACGACGTGGTCATCCTCGGGGACGTGGACCCGAGCCGCCTGTCCACGGGGGAGCGGACGTCGCAGGAGGTCCTGGAGAACCTGACCCGGTTCGTGGAGGAACTCGGGGGCGGCCTCATCATGATCGCCGGCGAGCTCTGGGCGCCCCGGATGTACTCCGACACGCCGATCGCGCGCATCCTCCCCGTCTCGGTGGACCGGTCGAGCGCGACCAGCACCGTCGTCCACGAGTCGCTCGTCCGCATCGAGGTCACCGCGCTGGGCCGGGAAAATCCGATCCTGCGCGTCGCCCCGTCTCTCTCCAAAGAGGAAAACATCGAGCTCTGGCTCGATGCGGACGGGAAGGGCGACGGGCTCCAGGGATTCGACTGGTTCTACCGCCCCCGCTCGCCGAAAGCCGGCGCGACCGTCATCGCCCAGCACCCGACCTTCGAGGTCGAGAACGGCAACAAACTCCCGGTCTTCTGCTATCAGCGCTACGGCCGCGGCGTCTGCTTCTTCTCCGGCGTCCAGGACACCTGGCGCTGGCGCTTCATCCGCGGCGACTCCTATTTCTACACGTTCTGGGGCCAGGTCGTCCGCCACTGCCGCTCGGGGCGGCTCATCGGCTCGAAACGCTTCATCCTCGAACTCGACCGCGCGAACTACGGCCTGAACGACCGGGTCGGGATCAGCGCCCGCGTCCTCGACCGCGAGTACGAGCCGCTGGTCGAGCCGACCTACCCGATGGTCGTGACCGCCCCCGGCCAGATGCCGGTCGACCTCGAGCTGAAGGCGGTGCCGAATCCCTCGAGCGACAAGCGCAAGGCCGGGTGGTTCACCGGCGAGTACATGCCGACCCGGCTCGGGGAATACGAGCTGTCGATCGGGCCCCGCGGGCTGGACGACGAGGACGAGCGCACGACCCTCAAGTTCAGCGTGCAGGAGCCGAATTTCGAGCTCGAAAACCCGACGCTCGATTCGCAGACGCTCATCAAGGTCAGCGAAATCACGCGCGGCAAGTTCCTCGCGTTCTACGACATCGAGAAGCTGCCGGACACTATCAAAGAGACCGGAGCCATCGTAGATATTGAGACGAAGGAGCGCGACCTGTGGGACACCCCCCTCGTGTTCCTTGTTTTCGCGCTCCTGATCACGGCCGAGTGGGTCATCCGGAAGCTGGTCCGGCTGATCTGAACGGGCCGGGACGACTGAGGACGATCGACGGATGGCCCGAAGACCTCTCCACGGAATCCGCATCGTTGCGGCCGCCCTCCTCCTGGCGACCTGTGCCGCGGCGCAGGACGACGACCGCTACGAACTCGGCGGCGCCCAGGTCTCGGACAACAGGCAGGCGACGGACCTCTTCGACCGCGCCCTCTCCCGCCTCCGCGCCGCAAAGGTCCAGGACGCCGTGGACGACCTCGTCGAACTCCAGGAACGCTGGGGCGGCAAACTCGTCCGCTTCGGCCCCGAAGGACAGTTCATCTCCGCGATGGTCCTCGTCAACCGGGTGATCCGGGAGGGGGGCGACGACGTCCTCGCCGCCTACCGCAACCGCGTGGACCGCCGGGCGGAGGCCGCGCTCGCCGGCGCGCGGACCCCGGCCG
>JABWAY010000185.1 GCA_013360825.1 Candidatus Brocadiia bacterium
GGCCGCGTCCCCGGACGGGGCCGGCGGGTCGGCGGTCTCCCCGCGTCTCAGCATCCAGCCCGCGAGGCAGGCGAGCACGCCGGCCGCGGCCAGCGCCGCTGGAACTTTCCGGGACGGCGACGACACGGGAATCTGGGCAGGCATCCTTCTCATGTCTCTTCTCCTCGCGATGTGGGACCTGGAAACCGGCTGACCCCCCCGACGCGCGCAACCTTACGCCCGGCGGGAGGCAGGGGTGTCACCAGCACATGGGAGGATGTAGAGAGTTGTCAGCGCCCTCGGGGCGCGGGGCATGAAAAAACCGGGCCCCCGCGCGGGGACCCGGTCGCAGCTGCCCACGGTCCTACCGGTCGAACGTCATGTACCAGCGGCCGCCGTGTTTCTTCATCACCATCGGTCGCTCCTTCCCCTCCGAAAGCGTCATGCATCGGGCCGTATCCCCCTCCTCCTTCACCGACTTGAGCGTGGCGTCCGGCTTGAGGTTGAACCCGTCCCCCGGCTTCGAGTTCGCGTCGACCCAGGCGGCCATCTCCACGAAGAGCGCCTTCTTGTCCTTCACGTCCTTGAACAGCACCTTGAGCTGCGCCTTCATCTTCTCCGGGTCGTTCATCTCGAGCTTCTCGGCCTTGTCCTCGTCGGGGACCCCGTGTTTCTTCCCGATCGCTTCGAACTCCGCCTTCTTCGCCTCGTCTCCCATCCCCGCCATCGCGCCGATGAAGCTGAACATGAACACCGCCATGTCCTGGTCCTCCGGGTGGATGAGGTCGTAGAACGCGGGCCAGTCCTTCTTCTCCCCGGTGGCTTTCAGCTTGTCGAACGCCTCCTGCGGCGTCGCGCCGCCGGTGGTCGCGGCGCCGCCGGTGCCGCCGCCGCCGGCGGACGGGGAACCTCCGCTGCCGGAAGAGTCCGACTTGCCGCACGACGAAAGCAGGATGGCTGCGAGCAGGACTGCTGAAATTCGCGTCATGGAGTTCTCCTGTGAAGTTGCGCGAGTATAACGGCCGGCGCCCATCCCTGTCCGGGGCAGTACATCGGGTTTTCGCGGCAACACGGTATGATGGCGGGCGATGCCCTCACCCCAGCTCCGCGTCCGCCTCATCTACCCGCGTTTCCGGAAATTTCTCGAGGGGCACGCGCGCCTCCAGCCCCTGATCCAGAAGCACCAGGTCGGGAACTACACGATGCCCCCGCCGCTCGGGCTCCCGCTTCTGGCCGCCCTGACCCCGCCCGATGTCGAGGTGCAGCTCACCGACGACAACATCGGGCAGCCGATCGACTGGGACGAGGAGGTCGACGCGGTCGCGATCAGTTTCTTCACGCCGCAGGCCGCGCGCGCCTACGAGATCGCCGACGCCTTCCGGGCGCGTGGCGTCCGGGTCATCCTGGGAGGGATTCACCCGACCTGCTGTCCGGAGGAGGCGCTCGGGCACGCGGACGCGGTCTGTGTGGGGGAAGGGGAGCCGGTCTGGGGGGAGATTCTCTCGGACCTGCGCGCGGGGACGCTCCGCAGCATCTACAGGCCGACCGGCGAGTACGACCTCGCGCAGATGCCGGTCCCGCGGCGGGAGATTTTCGCGGGGAAGGAGTACAGCTGGAGCGCGCATCTGGTGCTGGTGACGCGCGGCTGCCCGGTGCGGTGCACGGGGTGTCCGATCCCGCTCAAGGAAGGGCTCGACATCCGGTACCGGCCGGTTGAGAAGGTGATCGAGGACATCGAGAGCATGCCGTACAAGCAGTTCTACATCATCGACGACACGGTGATGCTCCCGAACAAGCGCAGGATCCAGAAGTACCTGCTCAGCCTGATGGAGCGGACCGCGGGGCGGGGGCTCAGCATCTTCCTGGCCTCGACGATGATGATGGACCCGGATCCGGAGTTCTACCGGAAGCTGAAGGCGGGCGGGACATCCTCGATGTACACGGTCTTCGGGTTCGACCGGCTGTCGCGGCGGCTGATGAGCGCGGACTGCACGGCCGCGGAGTGGCAGGCCGGGATCGACCTCGTGCGCATGAACGAGGACGCGGGGATCCACTTCTTCGGCTCGTTCGGGATCGGGACCGAGGACCAGGACCCCGGCGTCTTCGACCGGATCCTCCAGTTCACGGACGAGGCGCGGATCGATCTGGCGGAGTTCTATATCGAGACTCCGTTCCCGGGGACGCCGTTCGGGATGGAACTCGAGAAGCAGGGTCGGATCCTGCACCGGAACTACGACCTCTGGAACACGGGGAACGTGGTCTTCAAACCGAAGAATTTCACGGAGGACGAGCTCCTGCAGGGGTTTCTCAGCCTGTGGGAGCAGTTCTACGACGGCAAGGACGAGAACCGGACGCTCCGGACCTTCGAGGGCGTCGCAAGCCGTCCGGTGTAGGAACCCGTCGGCGCGGCGTTCTCGGAACTGCCAGAGCCCCCGGAATTCCGCATTGTCCCGCCCCCGGCCCGCCCTACGATCCGCGCTGGTCCGGTTCGCTCCTTCCCGACCCGACAGAAACCCCTGAGACTCCGGAGGATTCATGTTCTCCCGCCGTCTGTTCCCCGCCGTGCTCGCGGCCGGTTTCGCCGTGCTCGCCCTGTGCGTCGGCCCCGCGTTTTCCAAGCCGACCGCGGAGGAGTGGAAGAAGATCGACGCGGAGGCGCGGCGGGCGTTCGGGACGACCGACGGCGATGCGCGGGTCCGGGCCGCCGAAGCCCTCGGGGCGGCGGATTGCGTCGAGGGCGTCAAACTCCTGGTCCAGCTTCTCAATGCCCCCGACCGGGCCCTGCTCGCCGCGGAAGCCGCCCGGGATGCCTACGAGCCGGAGTTCTACGCCGCGGTCGAACGGATCAACAAGCTCGCGAAACAGAACAACAACCAGGTCAGCATCGGCGAGGCCGAGGCGTTCGAGAAGAAGGCGAAGGAGATGGCGGACCGGAACCAGAAGGTGTCGGAGCTGTCGGCGGTCGCGTACGCCATCGGGGACGCGCTGACGAAAACGCGCGATGCCGACGCGGTCGCCTGGCTGGTCAACGAAGGGCTGAAGGACAAGCAGTGGCGCGCCCGCACCGCCGTGGCGCTCGCCCTCGGTTTCGCCCCCGCCGACAACCCGACGCCCACCCCGGCCCTGCTGGCGGCCCTCGCCGACAAGGACGGCCGCGTGCGCGGCGCCGCCATCGAGGCGCTCGGCCGGCGCGGCGCGAAGGACGCCGCCAGCGCCATCCTCGCCGCCCTCGACGATGAACGCTGGCAGGTGCGCGTCTCCGCCGCCGATGCCCTCGGCGTCCTCGCCGTGCGCGAGACCGTCGGACCCCTGATCGCCCACATGCAGAAAGAGGACGGCCGCCTCCGCGAGGACATCGACCGCGCCCTCAAGGCGATCACCGGCATCACCTTCCGGGCCGATCCGCTCGGCTGGAAGGGCTGGTGGGAGCTGAACGGCGCCGACTGGGACAGCGGGAAGCTCGTGAAGAAGGAGGAGCCGAAGGAGCCTGCGGAGGGGGGCGGCGAGGCGGCGAAGGACGCGGGCGCGGCCGGAAAGACCGTCACCTTCTACGGGATCGAAACCAAGTCCAAGAACCTGATCTTCGTCGTCGACGTCTCCGGCAGCATGAGCGAGGACGCCGCGCTCGCGCCGGACGCCGCCAGCGGGCGCGTCCCGGGACAGGGGCCGAAGGGGAAGCGGAAGATCGATGTGGCGCGGTATGAACTGTCGAAGGCGATCGGGCAGCTTCCGGACGACGCGCGGTTCAACATCATCATGTTCTCAGTCGAGGCGAAGATCTATTCCCCCGCGAAGATGGTCGTCGCGAACAAGGCGACGCGCACGGCGGCCCAGAAATTCGCGGAGACGCTCGAACCCCAGGAGGGGACGAACATCCACGACGCGCTGGAGCGGGCGTTCGAGCTCGCCGGCGGCGGCGGGATGCAGGTCGATGAGAACTACAAGGGGAGCGTGGACACGATCTTCTTCCTCACCGACGGGACACCGACGCTCGGGAAGATCACGGATCCCGTCAAGATCGCGGACCTGGTGAAGAAGTGGAACGCGATCCGCAAGATCCGCATCCACTGCATCGGGATCGGAAAGCATGCGGAGGACCTGCTGAAGCGGCTGTCGGACGAGAGCGGCGGGACGTACGTGAAGCGGTAAGAGTGGGGGAGGGGTTACTTCTGCGGCCCGATTCCGTTCGGGAGCAGGGCGGAGAGGCTTCCGTCCTTTCCCCGGGTGACATGGGCGCGGACCGCATCGCCGACAGCGGGGACCGAGTGGCCGCTGGCACCCGCCCACCCCGCCGGGCGTTTCTTCGCCTGCCAGACTTTGACGTAGACGACCTCGCCGGCGGCGAGCCCCTCGCCTTTCTCCGTCCCCTCAACGGCGACTTCGACGATCGATCGTGTCGTCACGTGATCCCCTGACCCCTCGTCATAACTGTAAACGGCAACGACCTTTCCGATGACGATGTGGCTCGCCTGCTCCTTCAGCTGCTCCGGTGTCATGAGCGGGACTTCGGCGAAGGAAATCAGGCAGAGGGCAGCGACCGCGGCCAGCGTGAGACGCTTCATGGGGGCTCCTTGTGAGTTTCGAGGTCAGGCCGGACACCCATTGGAGCGCAGCCGCTCCCGCGGAGTTCACGGATTCCGGAAGATCCCGGCCGCCCGGGCGGGTCACAACCCTCCCCCGGTAAAACCGCTTGTTTCCCCCACCGGCACCCTTTACCGTTTCCAGCTGCATGCCCTTCACCATCGACGACATCGAGGCCCCGACCCCGGACCCGGCCGCGATCGCCCGGGAGTACGAGGCGATACACGCGTCTCTCGACCGCGCGACGACGCCGGAGGGGCGCCTGGTGGCGATCAGCGCCTGGGACGATCTGCGCCGGCGGATCGAGACCTGGAGTTCGCTGGTCGGCCTTCATTTTCAGCAGGACACCGGGAACGAGGAGTTCCGGAAGGCGCGGGAGTACCGGGACGGGATCGTGCCGAAGCTGACGGAGCTGGAGGTCGCGGTCAAACGGAAGCTGCTGGAGGCGCCGTACCGGGAGGAGCTGGAGCGGACGTTCGGGAAGCAGGCGTTCGCGCTGTGGGAGGCCGACGTGATGGCCTTCGATCCGGCGATCGCGCCGTCGCTGGTCGCGGAGGCGAAGCTGGAGGCGTCGTACGGGGAGCTCATGGCCGCCGCGGAGGTGGAGTTCCAGGGCGGGAAGCACAACCTGTCGAGCATTGTGAAGTTCCGCGAGGACCCGGACCGCGGCGTCCGGCACGGTGCGGAAATGGCGCGGTGGGGATGGTTTGCGAAGAACCGTCCCGCGCTCGACCGCATCTACGGCGAGCTGGTCGCGCTTCGGCACGGGATGGCGCGGACGCTCGGGTTCGAGAACTACATCGGGCTCGGGTACAAGCGGATGAAGCGTGTGGACTACGGCCAGGCGGACGTGGAGCGCTTCCGTGCCGAGGTCCGGGAGCATCTGGTGCCGCTGGCCGCGGACCTGCGGCGCAGGCAGGCGGCGGCGCTCGGCGTCGAAAAGCTGATGTTCTGGGACGACGTCGTCCACGACCCGACTGGAAATCCCGCGCCGCAGGGCGACCACGACTGGATGATCGAGCGGGCGAAGGAGATGTTCGACGGGATGGGGAAGGATCTCGGCGGGTTCTTCCGGATGATGACGGAGGCCCGGCTGACCGACCTCAAGAACAGGGACCGGAAGGCGCCGGGCGGATTCTGCACCGGGTTTCCCGTCTACGGCGTCCCGTACATTTTCGCCAACTTCAACGGCACGAAGCATGATGTCGAGGTCTTCACGCACGAGATGGGGCACGCCTATCAGGGGTACCGGAGCCGCCGGCAGCCGCTCATCGACTACCTCTGGCCGACCCTGGAGTCGTGCGAGATCCACTCGATGGGGCTGGAATTCCTCGCCTGGCCGCACATGGAGAAATTCTTCGGCGGGGATGCGGAAAGGTTCCGCCGTCTCCACCTCGCCCAGGCGCTCCTGTTCATCCCGTACGGCGTCGCGGTCGATCACTTCCAGCATCTCGTCTACGCACGGCCCGAGGCCTCGCCGGCGGAGCGGCACGCGATGTGGCAGGAAATGGAGCGGACGTATCTGCCGTGGCGCGACTACGGCGATCTCCCTCACGTGTCGGAGGGCGGATTCTGGCAGTTCCAGCGCCACATCTACCTGAGCCCGTTCTACTACATCGACTACACGCTGGCGCAGACCTGCGCGCTGCAGCTCTGGACGCGCTCCCAGACCGACCCCGCGGGGACCCTCGCCACGTACGAGGAGCTCTGCGAGCGGGGGGGAGAGGCGCCGTTCCAGGAGCTCGTGAGGGGCGCGGGGCTTGTCTCGCCCTTTGAGCCCGGGTGCCTGCAGGAGGTCGTCGCGACGGCGCGCAAGGCGCTCGGCCGGTAGACGCTCCGCCTCCTGAAACCGTCTCCGGCCCGGAAGCCCCGTCGGGAGCCTCCGGGCCGGCGGGTCACTTTTTCCCGGCTGCCTTCTCGGCCGCCGTCACCTCGGCCATCGCCTTGTCCGCATCCTTCGCGACCGGCTGGCCCTTGAACTCCGTCTGCACCGACTTCAGCAGCTCCTTCGCCTTCGCGAAATCCCCCGCGTCCTTCGCCGCCACGGCGTCCGCGATCCGGCCTTTCGCCCCCTCGACGAGCTGGTCCAGCGCTCCCTGCGCCTTCTCCGTCCAGCTCTTCGCCGCCGGATTCTTCGCCATTGCCTTCAGAATCCCGGCGTAGAGATCGACCGCCTCCTTCACCTTGCCGTCGGCGGTCGCCTTTTCACCCGCCGCCAGCTTCTCGAGCAGGTAGACGTACGAGTCGGAATCCAGCCCCGGCCCGACCACCTTCTCCGCCTCCGCCATTTTCTCGATCACCTGCTTCGCCGACATCCCGCCCTGCTGCTTCCCGATCTCCTTCCCGTCCGGCGTGCACCAGACCGTCGCCGGCGCGCGGAACGTTCCCTGGAAAAACTTCCCGCCCGCGGACGCATTGCACGAGATGTGGTCCTCGCACGTGATTCCCGGATGGATCTTGCACATCTCCCGGTCCCCGACCTTCTCCGTCCCGTGCCCGGAATCCTTGCTGCAGTACACGTTCACCCAGCGCTTCGAGGCCGCCACAAAGTCCTTGTTCGCATAGACAGAACTGTCCATGCCGGTGCAGCCGGGTCAGCCGTCCTTGTGGAACGTGACGTGGATCGGGACGTTCCGGGCCTTGGCCTCCGCGAGGGCTTCATCCCAGGTCTTCGACCACCGGCACTCCGGCCCGCGGGCGAAGGCGGGAAGTGCGGCGACGGCGAAAAGGGCGACGAGGGCGAGACGGCGCATGGCGGGATCTCCGAAGGGTGTCAGGGAGGACACTATAAATGGCGGGGCATCGGCGGGAGGGAGAAAACCGGGAGCGCGGGGGGCGCTCAGGTCGGGAGGGGGCCCGGGTCGGGGGAGCCAGAGGCGGTGAAGGCGGGGGGACAGAATCTCGAGAAGATTCCGGAAAGTTTCGTCATTCAGGGTCGGCGCGGTGCTTTATGTATGGAAGGGAAAAGAGTTCGCGGGTCTTGGACGAGGGAGCGAGGGATGCTGGAGATCGATCGAGGTTGTGGAGGAAGCCGGACCCCGGACCCCGGATACGGCCGGCCCCGGGAATGGACCAGTTCCGGCGGCTTTCCGCGGCGGTCCGCCGCGAGCTGAATCTCCCCCCATTCGACGTCGACGACGTCGCTCAGGAAGCGTGGATCTGGATCGAGTGCGAGAGGGCACGCCCCCGGTCCGCGCGGACGACCCCCTCGTTCGAGGCGAAAATCGCACGGCACACCGGCCTCAACTTCCTGCGCGATTCGCGGCATCGCACCAGGCGGGAACGTTTCGTGAGCCGGCACGAAGTCGATGGAGACCGCGGGCGATTCCCGGACGATGACCCGCCCGAGGCCCGGGTCTGGGAACTGCTGGGTCTGCTGAAGCCGGAAGAGCGCGATCTGCTGACGGCGGTCGCGCTTGAGAAGCTGACGCGGACCGAACTGGCCCGGCGGACCGGGAAGCCCCGCA
>JABWAY010000186.1 GCA_013360825.1 Candidatus Brocadiia bacterium
CCCGGACCGTGCCCGCGCCCGGTGCCGGGAGTTCCTGGAGTCCGGACCGCCCCGCGAGTCGGCGACCCGCGTCCTGGTCCTGCTCGGCGCGCTCGAGTTCGGCGCGGCGCGGCTCTCCGCGTGGAAACAGGGCTCGGCCGATCCGGCCGGGTGGCTCGCCGCAGGACTGGTCTGCTGCCACCGCGCGGCCCTCGAATCCGGCGATTCGTCCGACCTGCGCGCCCTGGTCGCACGCGTCCGGGATCGCGCGCCACGTTTCGTGGAACCCCGCGTCGCCCTGGCGGCCCTTCTCACGCGTGGCGGGTGGTCGAAGGAAGCGTCTGAAATCCTGGATGAGGTCCTGGGGGAAGCCCCGGGGAATGTCCTGGCCCTGGGGACCCGTGCGCGGATGTATGGGATTGCGAATCGGGACACGGAGTCCCTGGCGGACCTGAGCGAGGCGATCCGGCGCGATCCGACGCGGGCCTGGATGTACCTGACCCGGGCGGACATCCTGAGTGCGCGGGGGGAGCATGGACCGGCCCTGGCGGACGTGGAGACCGCCGAGCGGCTGCATCCGGGGCGGCCGACCACGGCGATCCGGCTCGGGTGGGAGTTGCTGGACCTCGGCCGCCTGACCGCCGCCCTGGAAGCGGCGGACCGCGGTCTCGCCGTGGACCCGGGGCTCTGGCGAGGCTGGCTTGTCCGGTCGCGCGCGAACCTCCGACTGGGCGAGCCGCGGAAGGCGCTGCAGGAAATCGACCGGGCGATCGAGATCAACCCCTCGCTGGCGGATCTCCACCTGCACCGGGCGGAGTGCGCGATCGGGGTCGGCGATTTCGGAGAGGCCGCCCGGGCCGTCACGCGCAGTTTCTCGCTGAAGGACCCGTCCGCGCGCACGCTGGCGTTGAGGTCGGACTGCCGCCGGCGCGACGGGGATCTTCCGGGGGCGCGTCGGGACGCCGAGAGCGCGCTGAAGGCCGACCCGAAGTCCGCGGACGCATGGCTCGCCCTTGCGGGCGTCCGGGATCTGGAGGGAGATCGACAGGGAGCCGGGGCGGCGGCGCGGAGCGCGCTGGAGCACGCGCCGGAGACCTGGAAGGGGCGTGAGGAGGCGGAGCGCCTGAGGGATCGGCGGGAGTAGTCAAGTCGGGCTCCCGCCGGGGCCGACAAGGAGACATGGCCCGGACCTGTCTCCTGCTGGCCCTCGCCGGCGCCGCGGGGACCCTTGCCCGCTGGGGACTCGGCGCGGCGGTCACCGCGATCCGGCCCGGGTCATTTCCCTGGGCCACGCTCGCGGTCAACGCTCTCGGCTGTCTCCTGTTCGGGGTCGTGACGGCCTTCGCGGACGCCCGCGGCTCCCTCTCGGCGGAGATGCGCGGCGTGCTCACCACGGGCTTCCTCGGCGCCTTCACCACGTTTTCGACTTTTGCGTCCGAAACCGTGCACCTCCACCGCGACGGGCGCGGAGGGGCGGCCCTTCTCAACGTCGCGGCGCAGGTTTTCCTGGGCCTCGCGTTCGCGTTCCTCGGCGACCGCCTCGTCCGTCAGGGCGCCTGAATTTCAGGGCGCGAAATGTCGATAGGGAGGGAGCGGCCCCCGAAAGAGGAGGCCGGGAGAGGGACTCTGTGTCGAAACCGGCCGTCGGATTCCTGAAGGCGACCTTCCAGCTCGCGTGCCTCGGCGCGCTGGGCCTCTCCCTGTACTCGTGCACGACACGCCCCCCGGAGCGCGGCCGCGCCACCATCCAGGGGATCCAGGGGCCCCCCGTCGTCCGCGTGGCGCTCGGGAAGTACTTCCCGGCCGCCGGGAACACGGCGCCCGTCGCCGTCGAAGGGGAGTACCGCGTGGTCTCGGCCCGGAGCGGCGCCCAGCTGCACCACGGAACCGCCCTCGCCGCAGGCGCCGTCGCGGCCGACAGGGCGGGAGGAATCGCCGTCGGCGTCCACAGGTTTCCCGAGCGCGACCTCCGGATCGTTCCGGTCTTCGACGGCACGCTGAAAGTCGGCGACCGGTTCTACCGCGGCACTCTCCGCGCCGTCGTCAGCGACGAAGGCCGCCTGCTCCTCGTCAACGAAGTTCCCCTCGAGTCGTACATCGCCGGCGTCCTCGGCGCCGAAATGCCCCTCGATTACCCGCGCGCGGCCCTCGAAGCCCAGGCCGTCGCCGCCCGCACCTACGCGCTGTTCGAAATGCGCCGCGCCGACCAGGACGGCCGCTCGGAACTCTGGCACGTCCTCGACGACACCCGCTCGCAGGTCTACAGCGGCACCCTCCGCGAAACCGAAAAGGCCCGCACCGTCGTCCAGGCCACGCGCGGCGTCGCCCTCCTCTCCGGCGGCCGCCTCTTCTGCGCCTACTTCCACTCAACCTGCGGCGGCCACACCGAGGCCGCCGACCTCTTCTTCGACGTCCCCCGCATGTCCCCCCTCGCCGGCCGCCCCTGCGAATACTGCGGCAAAGGGAAGTGGTCGAACTGGGAAGTCGAGATCCCGAAGAAGGACATCGCCGCGAAGCTCGGCGTCAAGGACGTCAGCGGACTCCGGATCAGCCAGAAGACCGAGGGGATCCACGCGCTGAAGGTCGAGGCGGGCGGGCAGAGCTGGAACGGCCTCGCCTTCCGCCTGGCCGTCGGCCCCGACCGGCTTCCCTCGACCGCATTCGATGTCGAGGATCGCGGCGCCAACTTCGCCTTTCGCGGCCGTGGATACGGCCACGGCGTCGGCATGTGCCAGGTCGGGACCAAGGGAATGGCGGAGCTCGGCTACGACTCGACCGAGATCCTCCGCTTCTACTATCCGAGCGCGGAACTTCTTCGCCTTTACTGATCTCCGCAATCCTCCGGTGCGGCGGCGGCGTAGGATCTGCGCATGAGCCCCGCCGACCCCGCTCCCTCCCGCCGCGCCCGCACGCTCCGCCTCCTCGGCCTCGTCGGGCTTGTGATCGCCGGCGTCGTCGCGTTCCGGTTCACGCCGCTGCGCGAGTACGCCCGGCCTGAATTCGTGCGGGGGCAGATCGAAGCGGTCCGCGGGGAGTGGTGGGCCGGCCCGGCGTACGCGCTGGTTTACGCAGCCGGCTGCCTGGTCGGGTTTCCGGGGACGCTGATGACCGTTGCGGGGGGCGCGGCGTTCGGACCGTGGTGGGGGATTCTCTGGGTCGTTCTCGGCTCCAACCTCGGCGTCAACGCTGCATTTCTGGTCGCCCGTGGACTGGGGAAAGGGTGGCTCGACGAGAAACTGAAGGGGGGGCGGCTGGACGCCCTGAACGCGAAACTCGCCGGGCGCGGCCTCCTCAGCGTCATCCAGGTCCGGCTCATCCCCGCGATTCCGTTCAACCTCCTGAATTTCGCCTGCGGCGTGACGAAGGTCCGGTGGCGCGACTACGCGCTCGGTTCGTTTCTCGGCATGCTCCCCGGCACCGTCGCCTTCGTGTATTTCAGCGGGGCGGTTTTCGAAGCGCTGACTTCGGGCGCGCAGACGGAAGGCGCCCGGCGGGCGACCTGGATCAGCCTCGGGACCGGCGGCGCCCTCTTCGTCCTCTCCCTCTTCCTCCCCCGGCTGCTCCGTGCGTCCGGCCGCGCCCCCGTCGATCCTTGCCCCCCCGGCCCGCCGCCCGGATGATGAGGGCGTGGGCCCCGGCGACATCTTCACCGTCTCAAAACGCGACAGCCTCGGCCGCGCCCGTGCGGGAACGCTCCGACTCGCCCACGGGGACGTCCCCACACCGGCGTTCATGCCCGTGGGGACGCACGCCGCCGTCAAGGGTCTGACCCCGGACCAGCTTCTCGACGCAGGGACGTCCCTCCTGCTCTGCAACGCCTTTCACCTTTCCCTCCGCCCGGGGGAAGACCTCATCCGGCGCCTCGGCGGCCTCCATGCGTTCATGGGCTGGCGCGGCCCGATTCTCACCGACTCCGGCGGCTACCAGGTCTTCTCCCTCGGGGCCATGTGCGAGCTCGACGACGACGGCGCCCGTTTCCGGTCCCCCGTGGACGGCAGCCGGGTGGCGTTCACGCCGGAGCGCGTGGTGGCGATCCAGGAGGCGCTGGGGGTGGACATCATGATGCCGCTGGACCAGCCGGCGGGGTGGCCGGTCGAGGAGGACGCGGCGCGTGCGGCCCTGCGGCGGTCGCTCGACTGGCTGAGGCGGTCGATCCGGGCGAAGACGACGGACCAGGTGCTGTTCGGGATCTGCCACGGCAGCGTTTTTCACGATGTGCGGCGGGAGGGGACGGCCCAGGTCCTGGAGTCGGGGGTCCCGGGGCTGGCGATCGGCGGTCTCGCGGTGGGGGAGGGCCGGGACCTCCTCCTGCAGGGTCTGGACTACGCGCTCCGGGGGGTTCCGCCGCAGTACCCGGTCTACCTCATGGGCGTCGGGACGCCCTCGGACATCGTCGAGGCGATCGACCGGGGGGTGGACATGTTCGACTGCGTCCTCCCGACGCGCAACGGCCGGACGGGGTGGGCGTGGACCAGCGAGGGAGTGCTCCGGATCCGGAACGCATCCTTCCGCGAGGACCCGCGCCCGCTCGATCCGGCCTGCGACGGGCCGTGCTGCCGCGTCTCGCGCGGGTACCTCCGCCACCTGTTCGCGGAGAACGAGATGCTCGGGCCCGCGCTGATCTCCTGGCACAACATCCGCCACTACCAGGCGCTCGTCCGCGGCGCCCGCGAGGCGATCCTGGACGGACGATGGACTTCCTACCGCCTTCAGGTGCTCGACCGCGCACGACGGATCGTGGGGGCCGCGGGGAAGCGGTGAGTTCCGCCGGCGGGGAGAGTCGCCGTGTCCCCCAGTGGAAGTCCCGCGGCATCCCCTCCGGGCCTGCCCCGCGAGCGACGGGCCGCGCCGGGTCGAGGCGGAGAGGACGGCTTCCCGCCCCCGCTCAGCCGAGCTGGGCCTTGGACTGCAGGTAGTCCAGGTTCTTCTTCGCCTTCGCCGCCTCGGGGCTGTCCGGGTGCCGCTCGATCAGCTCCTGGGCGCGCTGGCAGGCCATCTTCCAGTTCTCGAGCTCCACCAGCGTCCGCACGCTCGACATGATCTCCCGGGCGCTCGCATACGGGGAGGCGCCGGGCGCCCCCGCATCGGTCATCAGGTCCTCACGGGGACTCCCCGCCCCGGCAGGCTGCGCCGGCTCCGCCGCTCCCTCCCGCAGGATCGCCGAAATCCCGAACAGGCACGCCCCCTGCCCGATCCCGAGCATCAGGAACCCCAGCAGCAGGAACGAACGGTCGTTCGCGGAGGGCCCGAAGGCGTACAGGAACACCGGCCCCATCACCATGAGCAGGAACATCGCCCCGGCCAGAACCGCGAAAAACGTCGCTGCCTCGGCGCGGCGCATGATCTCTCCCTCTCCGTCCCCCCGGGTCGACTACCGCTCGATGACGACCGCGATCCTGCAGTTGTCCTTCTTGTACTGCGCCAGACTCTCCGTCACGAACTTCCCGACACGCTCCGCGAGCACCGACTGCTCCAGCTGCGCCCGCTTCGCGACGAAGACATCCGGATCCGGCGGCCGCTTGTCCACCAGCTGAATCACGTACTGCCCGCTGTTGCCGTCCGCGTGCCGCGCGTCTCCCTTCGCCTCAAGATTGAACAGCTCGGCCGCGAACGGCCGGTCATCGCTCACATCAGGGATGTCCTCCTGGCGCGTCACCAGCTTCGTCTCCTTCACCGTCAGCTTCCGCTCGATCGCCAGCGCGCTGAACGTGTCGAACCGCAGGACCGCCAGTTCCTCATCCGTCGGCGTCCCGACCGCAAGCTTCGCCGCATACGCCGCGTCGAACCGCTTCTTGAACTCCGTCACGAACGCCTGCGCCTTCTGCGAAGTGATGCGGGAGGCCGTATTGGACGCGACGCGCTTGACGGCCAGCGACCGGATATGGCTGGTGAACAGGTAGCGCTCCGCGGGCGTCTTCTCCGCGAGGCGGGCGAGAAGGCGCGACTTGTCCGTGCGGATCTCGAGGATCGGGGCCGTCTCCGGCTTGAACCCCAGGAACGTCGTCCAGTTCGTCCGCCCGGGCTGCGGCTTGCCGAGGAGAGCCTCGACCGCCTCCGTGTCCTCCACCGAGAAGGACTCGGTCGTCGCGGGCGTCAGCCCGAATTCCCGCGCGAGCACCGCCAGGTCGGGGTGGTTGTTTCCCTCCAGCTTCAGATTGAAGGCGGCCTCCAGGATCCTGTTCACCGACTCGCCCGCGCGCTCCTGCGCCTTCGCCGTCCGGATCTTGTCGACGATCTCCGACTTCGCCTCCTCCTCCGTCTTGTACCGGGGCACGGGAGCCACCTCGATCGAGACGGCATCGGGCGGCGCCGCCATCGGCGTCAGGAATTCGGGCGGGGGAAGGGGAGGGCCATAGACCGGGAACCGGAAATCCTCCTTGTGCCCCGCGTAGTACTCCGTGATCTCCGCGGCCGTCGGCTCCGGAAGACCCGCTTTCAGGTCCTCGATCGAGATGTTCAGGTATTCCAGCCGGATCCTCTCCGCCCGGCGGAACTCCGAGTAGTTCTGCGCCGCATCCAGGTACGCGGCGATCTCGTGCGCGCCGACCTTGCCCTCCGCCTCCTTCCGGAACGCCACATCGTCCCAGAAGATGAACTTCCCCTTCGCCCGGCCGTGGGTCTTCATGAAGACGTTCAGGACGTCCTCCGTCGGCGCGGCGACGGCCGTGTCCAGGAATGTCAGGTACTTCCGCACCGCCAGGTATTCCCTCACGGTCTTCTCGTAGTCCGTCGCCTCGATCTCGAGATCCTTCAGCATGCTGTGGTACTTGTCGTCGTCGTACCCGCCCTGCCGGCCGAACGACTCCTTGATCCTCTGCTCCACCTCGCGGTCCGATACCCGGATCCCCGCGTCCGTCGCCGCCCCCAGCAGCACCGCCACGTCGACCGCCACACGGCGCTTCACGCCGGAATCCGCGAACTGCCCGAACAGCTGGTAGGGAAGCATCCGGTCGCCGGGATAGAGGGCGGTCCCGTGCTCGGAGATGAGCTGGAAGAGAAAATTGCCGACCTCGAGGCCGGAACGGTCCCAGCGGTACAGCAGGTTGTCGAACTCCGGCCGGGTCAGCTTCACCGACGGCGTCTCGACGGCGTACTCCTTCGACTCGGGGTCGCTCGGTCCCGGCCCGGTTCCGACGCCGGAGAACACGAACGCGAAGACGATCAGGGCGAGCAGGATGGTGAAGAGCTGCCGCTCGTACTTCTTGACCCGCTTGTGATAGAACTCAAACATCGTTCGCCCTCGACGGAATGAAATCGGCAGAGCGGGTGGGCCGCTCTGCCGTGACCGATGCCCCGGTTCCCGGCGCTCTGTCCCGGACTACGCTTTCGCAGTTTCCGCAGGTGCCGGCGCCTGCGCGGCGGGCTTCTCATCCCCCGGCAGGACCAGCTTTTCCTTCACCCGCGTTCCCTTGCCGACTCTCCCGCGCAGGTAGTACAGCTTGGCGCGGCGGATGTCGCCACGCTTCTTGATGACCACATCTGCCACCTTCGGGGAGTGGACGGGGAAGACCCGTTCCACGCCCTCCCCCTGGACGATGCGCCGCACGGTGAACGTCGCCCGCGCGCCGCTGCCCTTGCGGGCGATGATGATGCCGTTGAAGAGCTGGATTCGCTCTCTGTCGCCTTCCACGATCTTGACGTGGACGTCGACGGTGTCGCCGATCGCGAAGTTCGGCGTGGTCTTGCGGAAGTATTCCTTTTCGAGCTCACGGATGACCGGATGCGGATGCATGGCGGGTTCTCTTTCCTAAGCCGGACGCGACGAAACGGCCGCGGTGTCCCGTCCGTGGGGCTGTCCGCGGAGGGAGCATTCTAGTGAGGCGGGGGGCTGTGTCAACGGGAAAGGGCGGGGCGGGTGCATGACCGTGGTTGCACCCCCCTGCGCGCCGCCGTTCGGGGCGATCACGCGGGCACCTTGAAGCGGTGGCCGTTTGGTGTTTGAGCGCGCGGTC
>JABWAY010000187.1 GCA_013360825.1 Candidatus Brocadiia bacterium
CGGCGGAGGTTCGGGCGCCGCGCCCCCCGCCAGCGTTTCGATGATCTCCAGCGCCAGCCCGTGCAGCCGCGCGCGCCCGCCCGGGAGTTGGAGCTGGTATCCCGCGTCGCGGAGGAGGGCGTGGCGGAAGAGGTAAGCCGATTCGGCGGTGACGGTCACGGCGACATCTTACGAAGCCGCGCGCGGGGGGGCGGGGCTGGCGGGGTGCGCCGGGCTCGGTCTGCCGCCGCTCGAGGGCTGACCTGATCGAGGCATTGCCCGCGCAGCCGGGGGTTCTTCCCGATGACCGATCTCGCGTTCCGGACGAAGATCTCACACCGTCACGGCCCCCCGGCCAGAGTCGCAAAGCCTCCTCAGGGCTTCAACTTCCTCTTCCTCCGCAGCCGCAGCGCTTCCAGCTCCATTTTCAGCGGCGCCCAGTCGTCCGCATCGCGGGCTCGCTCTGCGCGTCAGCCGCGACCGCGACGTCCACGTCCCGGCTGAACTCCGCCGCGCCGTACAGGATGCACGCCTGTCCGCCCATCAACAGGGCGCGGACGCCGGCGGTAGAAAGCGTCGAAAGGACTCTGGGAATCGGGCTCGGGATCAAGCGAGCCGCCCAGGGCGCGGAAGTTCGCCCAGAGCCGGAGGGATTCCTCGAAGCGCCGGGCCGGGGATGTGCGGTACCAGTCGAGCACCTCGGGGTCGAGCGTGGTTTCGAACCTTGTTTTCATGACGGGCCCATCGTAACGCGGTGACAGGTTCACCTCCAGTCGCATCATCCGCAGGCGTCGTGGAGCGGCGGCCGGAGGCGGGGGAGTGGAGGGTGCGGAGGTCGTTCAGCGATGGAACACGCGCGGATGCGAGTTCTGGTCGCCGCGCCGCGCGGAAGCCCCTCAAGCTGCAACTTTCTTGAACGCCTGTTTCACCCGAATCCGGGGAGGTCCCTCACATCGAGGCGGGTCGAAATTTCGAATCCCGGCGCGCCACCGGTCGAGACACAGCGCCTGGTCGACCTGCCTCCCCGCTCGATAAACGAGCATCACACGCGGGTGGTCCTGTTTGCGCCTCGGCCTCATTCGAGATGGACAAGTCTGCCCGGGTGCGTGAGGTCTACTTGATAGAAGCTCGCCTCTAAGGGGGGCTGTCGTGGCATCTAATGGCTCAAGTGCTTTAGAGAACGTAACTTGCGTCATTCTCGTTTGCTTGATGGGTACTTGATCGTGAAGGGAAGAGTCACCGGTCGCAGTGCGAAGGCTGCGGTTCGCCCCGTTTCCTGGACATGTGGCGAGGCTACGATTCAGGTCCCAGTGGAGATGGAAGTTGCTCGACGGGGCCTCGAGTCTGTTCGCGCGCAAGGGGTGGGTGGCCGGGGGCGGACCGAGGAGGAGATGACCCGGCCGCTCTTCGAGAAGTGAAGGTAGCCGCCCCATACTGGTCCACACGGAGCCGGGCATCCTTGGCCGGGCGTAGCCGGGTCATCCCGGGCCACCCGTGATCGGGTCAAGTTGGGCCACGGAAGTGCGGGTCATGCTGGGCCACCCGCCGCCGGGTTCGGCAGACTGCCCTCGGCGCTGTGTCTCCAGTCATTTCTGCCCGGAACACTCATCTCGGGGTGGCGGGTGTCTCACTCATGGTGTCGCCGAGGGCCGGCGCAATGCCGCCACCGGGCTCGATCGCCGCGCTAGACTCCCCCGATGCGCGTCTGGGACCTCCACCCCGGATATCTGAACCGCCCCAGCCTGCTCGCCGAGCACCGGGAACTCCACGGCGTCATCGCCATCCTCTCGGGGGGGCTGAAGGGGTATTCGCGCCATCCCGAGACGCTTCGCTGGAAAGGACACCTCGGCGCGGCGCGACGGCGGCATGCCATCGTGTCGGCGGAGATGCGGCTGCGGGGGTGGCGGGACCTGACGCCCGCGACGCATCGCGGGCCGTTCGGCGCGTGGCCGGGGACGTTCATCGACACCCCGGGGGAGCAGGTCCGGATCCTGGCGGGGAAGTACGCCGGGCGCGAGGGGGGACGGATCCCGCTTCCCCGCTCCGGCCAGGAGGCGTGGGCGCATCACAAGTACTCGGTGATGGCCCGGGATCCCGCGGCCTGTTCCGGGATCGGGCGGCGGGTCGCGGCGATGCGGCGCGGGGCCGCCTTCGACGCGCTGATGCTGGAGCTGACGCTCCTCCTGCGGAAGCCCCCTCCGGCAGGGCGGCGGCGGAACGCGCTCGAGCACATGTGGGGGTACGTCTCGGCGGACCCTCCGACCGGCGGCGAACGGACGCTCGCGGAGATCGCGGCGCGCGCGAAGGCGGTGCCGCGGACCTACCTGCTGGAGTCGACGGCGCTCAGCGACCTCGCGGCCTGGGAACCCGGCGGGTGGTCCCGGCCATGGACGATGCTCGAGGCGCCATCTCGCCCGAACGGCCGGCTAGGACGGCCCCCAGGGCCGCGCGAGGGCCACGGCCCGGCGCATGTTTGAGCATGTCGCCTGAGGGATTTCGAGCTCGACCTCGTCCCCGTCTTTCAGCCCATAGGTTTCGCGCAGTCCGACCGGCGCGATCACTTCCACCACCCACGGGTCGTCACGCCCACTCGCGGCCGTGGTCGTGGTCCACAGAAATCCCGACTGCCGGTTCAGATTCAGAAGCACGCACCGGAGCAGAATGATGTGGGGTTCGAGGCACAGCGCGTCGTCCGCCAGGAAGGGGTCCTCCTCACGCGTGAATACATGCACTCCGCGCCGCTGGCCGCCCGGTTTTTGCCCTGTGCCACCCCGGAGGTTAGCGGCCCGCCGGCTTCTCCCACAACCCGTGATCCACCCCGCCCTGGAGGTAGATCGCAAATTTTCCGTGGCCGGGGATTTCCATCGGCTCCACCGCCACTTCGCCGCCCGCCTTCTTCGCCGCCGCCACAGCCGCCTCGATGTCCTTCACCAGCCAGTACGGCCGCACGATCGGCGCTTCGGTTTCGCGCATCGGCGCGCGCACGCCCACCATTCCGCCGCCCGGCATCGGCGCCGTCCGCGCGCCGCCCAGCCCGGCATCCGGCTTGCCGAACGTCACGCCGCCGGCCGCGCTGTACGCCGCGCACACCTTGTCCACGTCCATCGTGACGACCTCCAGGTACCAGACCTGCATCTCGGCGGCCGCAGGCGGCTTCTTGTCCTCGGCCAGGGCCCACGAAGCGAACGAGAGGGCGCAGGCGATCAGACCGGTTGTCAGGGCCAGTGCGGGGCGGCGACGAACATGCTCTGAGACGCTCATGGCGGATCCTCCAGTGAAACGAACAGGAACTTCTAAACCGCCGTCAGCGCCGGCAGCCGCCCGGTTTTCGCCCTGGACCTGCCCGGATCGCCCCCCGGGGGGAGGTCCGGGCAGGTCGGCGGGGCTTGCGGCGTGAAAGCGGGTCACGGACGGGCACTCTACGCCTCGGGCAAGCCGCAATTCCAGCGCGAACAAGCATGGCGGCGCGAGACTGTCGCCGCGCGGAAACACGCGAGCGGCGACCGGAGGGGCACGAGACTTTTCCGGAGTGAGACGGCAGGGGTGGCGGAGGATCCTGTAAGCCGCGTCTTCCTGATCGATCGGGGGCCGGACCGGAAACCAAGCCTGCTTTGGAGTCCCATGCTCCTGCGTCAGGACTTCGTCTTCTCGACGACCGCCTCAAACACCTTGTGGCGCCGGATGCGGCGGAGCGTGACGAGCAGGCCGTCGACACGCAGGCTCTGCCCCAGCTGAGGCGTTCCTTTCAGGCGCCCCAGCGTCCACTCGGAAAGCGTCTGGTCCGAATCGCCTGCCGGCAGGCCCAGCTTGCGGAGGACGTCGCTCATCCGGCATCCCCCGCCGGCCATGACGCGCTCCGAGCCCAGGGGATGAAGCATGGTCGGCAGCCGGTCGAACTCGCCCAGCATGTCTCCGAGGGGCTCCTCGATGATGTCCTCCAGAGTGAGGAGCCCGAGCGTGCGGCCGGACGGGTCCTTCACGGCGGCGATGTGCTGGTGCTGCTCGACGAGGCGGCGGAGGACTGCGGAGGCGAGTTCGTCGGGTCCGACCTCGATCAGCGGGCGGGAGATGCCGCGGAGCGTCGCGTTGTCGGGGTTCGTGCGGAGCGCGGCCACGATCTCCTTGAAGTTGACGTAGCCGAGGAGACGGTCAGGGTCGTTGCCTTCGCTGAGCGGGTAGCGGGTGTGCGCGTCAAGGTGCGCCTTGATGAGCGCCTCATTGAGGCTCATGAACGCGGAGAGGCAGGAGATCTCCTCGAGCGGGATCATGAAGTCACGGACCGGGCGGCTGGAGAGGGTCGTCGCGCCCGAGATGATGCGGCCCTGCGAGGCCTCGATCTCGCGGGCATTGGCGGCGTGGCGTGCGAGCGCCTGGATCTCGTCGATGGTGCTGATGGGTTCGCCGCCCGGGCGCTCGAAGGGGCGGTTGAGGAAGCGGATCAGCGCCACGACCGGCGCGAGCCCCCGGGCGGCGAACTCGAGAGGCAGGCCGGCGACGATCGCGATCGGCCGGTTGTAGCGGGCGCCGAGGCTCTTGGGCAGGATCTCCGTCCACTGGATCATGAGGAAGGACAGCACGAGCGAGAAGGTGAAGAGCCAGCGCTTTCCGTAGAGGCTCTCGAACTCGGCGCCGGAGAGCGCCGCTCCGATCGTGTGGGCGAGGGTGTTGAGGATCAGGATCACCGCCAGCGGACGCTGCAGGTTGCCGCGCAGGCCGCGCCAGATCCGCCCGAGGCGCGGATTGCGCGCCTCCATCCGCGCCAGGTCGGCGTTGCTGAGGCTCAACAGGCAGGCCTCGAGAAGCGAGCAGAAGAACGAAATGCCCAGGGCCAGGACGAGGGTCGTCACCAGAACGGTCGGCATGAAGCGGTCCTCGAATTCGGTCGTGAGAGAAGGAGGCCGGACGAGGAGGCTCCGGGCGATCGCTCGAAAGTCCGTCGAGTCAGCCCGTCCTTTTCCGTATCTGCTCTTCCAGCAGGGGATCTCCCGGGGTCTGCTGAAAGTGAGAGCGGCAGCTCCCCGCCCGATTCCCGGAATCGGGGAACCCGTTCCAAGGAGCAGCCACCATGCGCAAGAGTCACCCGGAGGACAGGTTGAAGCAACGGATTCCGGCGTGCGTTCCGGGGTGGCTCGAGGACAGCGCGAAGCTGAAATCGACCATCCTTCCTGCCCTCAACACTGATCTCGGGGTGGTCGGGTGTCTCACTCATGTTGTCACAGAGGGATCCGGCGCTCCCGATGAGCTAAACTCCCCCCTCATGGCCAACCGACATGGACGGCTTGCGCATCTTGCAGCTCTTCGCGAATCCCCGGGCTACCCGCTCGCCCCGGTGGCGACGGGGGACCTGGCCTGGGAGACGATCCGGCAGTGCAAGGCGGCCGCGGGGAAACCGAAGTTCCCGATCTGGATTCTCGAGATTCTGGCGTGCGTTTACTATGCGATCGCACGCCAGAACAAGACAGTCGCCGAGGCGACCTTCAAGTCGGGCGACGCCATCGTGTGCGCGTTGTGGGAGATGAGGCCGGGGACCGTCTCAGCGCATCTCGTGCGGGCGGTGGGCAACTACTCGAGGAGCCGGGTCGTCCACCATGACGATGCGCGGCGGAAGAGCCTCCTCGAACTCGCCGACAGGGACGCGAACGCCTGCCTGGAGATCGATCCCGACAACCCGGCGCTGTGGGCGCTTCGCATCGAGATCGACACCGCCCTGATGCGGTTGCCCGGCGAGGCGGACGCGCGGATGCGGGCGGAACGGATCACGAGGCTTTGCGTGCGGCTCGAGCAGCGCGGCCCTCTCGAGCTGGATGCGATGTGGTCGTTCATGCGCGCCCAGCAGGAGCTCTGGGGTGGAGGGACGAGCAAGGAGGAGATCGGGAGTCTCGCCGCCGCCATCATGCTGTCGGAGGCGCTGCTGGTCCGCGATCCGGACCCGGGGACGCTGCATGGCGAACTCGCGTTGATGCTCCGGGAGATGCTGCACACGCGCCCCTGCGCCGACGACAAGTACTGGCAGATCCTGCGGAGGCTGGTCGATGTCGTGGGGGACTGTCCTTCCGGGGACGATCTGGCGCTTGAGGTGCTCGACGAGGTCGAGCAGGACCACCTGCGGCCGAACCTGGAGGGTCTCGTGGAGCCGAGTGCGAAGCGGCTTCTCGACGGGGTCTTCGCGCGCATCGCGCTGGTCCGCTGCAAGGCCCTCAGGCGGCGAGGGCAGGACGTTTCGGAGAAGCTCCGTTGCGCCCTCACGATCTACGAGCGGCTCGTCGGCGCATCGCCGGAAGTCGTCCTGATACATGAGGACCTGGCGGCGCTCTACTGCGGGCTCGGCGACCAGGACGCGGTCGAGCGCGAGGTCGAGATTATCCGCCGGCTCCAGCCGGACCGGGTGCCGGTGGTTCGCCAGGAGCTCAAGGCGTGGGCGCGCGGCGCGTGAGGTGTACGCGGCGGCGGAAACGGGTGGTTCACGGCCGGGGATCCCCTGACAGATCCGACGGCCCCTGGTCACGAACGACTCCGTACTTCCTGAGCGATTCCCTTGCGGCGACCCACCAGGCGGACCAGGGCGAGACCTTGCTGTCCGGCCTCGCCAGGATGTCGCGCCTGAGTTTCATCGCGTCCTCGAAGAAGCTGACCCGCGGACGGCCGCGCGTACACGTGCATCGTTTACCTTGCGCCGGGTCGTCCCGTTGAGAATCGCGTCGTCCCGGGTGGCATCGATTTCGTGAAAGCTGATGTCGAGCTCGCGGTCTTCCCCTTCTCGAGCTCAGTGATCCGGCGCTGGGCGCGCTCGAGCAGGATCAGAGCCGCGCGCCAGACGGGCTCGCCGAGGGGGACCTGCCTCCGCTGGAACGCCGGCTTGCGCAGGCGACCGAGGTCGTTGACCCGGCGGTCCGGGTCGAAGAATCCCAGGATCTCGCGGGCGCCCCAGGTGCGGCGAGCGTGCTCCCGGTAGAGCGCGAGATGGAGCGGGTTGAGGTCGCTGCGCGAAGCTCCGATCACGCGGGTTACCGCCTCGTCGAGTGCCCTCGTTGCCCGCGGAGGCTTCCTCCTGGACCTGCTGAGGATCCGACTGCCCCAGTGGAATCCGGCGGCGAGGCGGGGGGCTTGCAAACTCATCTCCCGGTTCTCAAGCTATGGGTCGCATGCAGTCCCCCCTCGATCAACCGAAGGCCCTCCCGAAGCGAAAGCGCCACCCCGGCGCCGGCCACCGCCGGCGCCTCCGCGCCCGCCTCGAGCGCGCCGGCCTCGACGCCCTCGCCGACTACGAGATCCTCGAATTCCTCCTCGGCCTCGCCCTCCGCGGCCGCGCCGTCCGCGCCCTGGCCGGGCTGGAGCACGTGGACGCGCGGGCGCGTGTCGAGCAGGCCCGAGGCCTTGAGCTCGTCGAGGCCGGGCAGGTCTTCGAGCTTCTCGAGGCCGAAATGATCGAGGAACTCCTGCGTCGTCACCCAGGTGACCGGGCGGCCCGGCGTGCGCCGGCGCTTGCCGGGCTTGATCCAGCCGGCCTCGAGCAGCACGTCGAGCGTGCCCTTCGAGAGCGCCACGCCGCGGATGTCTTCGATCTCGGCGCGCGTCACCGGCTGGTGATAGGCGACGATGCCGAGCGCCTCGAGCGCGGCGCGCGAGAGCTTGCGCGTGACCTTGCGCTCGAGCTGGAGGTGCGGCGCCAGCTCGGGGGCGGTGCGGAACGTCCATGCCTCGGCGATCTTCACGAGGCGGATGCCGCGCTGCGCGTAGTCCGACGCGATCTCCGAAAGGACCGCCTCCACGTCGGTGCCGGCCGGCATGCGGTCGGCGATCGCCTTCTGCGACAGCGGCTCGGGCGAGGCGAAGATCAGCGCCTCGGCCACGTGCTTGGCGAGCGCGCGGCGCTCGGCGACGTCGGCCTC
>JABWAY010000188.1 GCA_013360825.1 Candidatus Brocadiia bacterium
CGTGGAACTCGCCTTCACGTCGAAACGCGGCGACGCCCGCGCGCTCGCCGCCCGAGCCGGCGACTTCGGATGCGTGCTCGCCGTCGGCGGCGACGGGACCGTGAACGAGATCCTGAACGGCCTCCCCGACGCCCCGCCCCCGCTCGCCCAGCTCCCGATCGGCACCGCGAACGTCATCGCGAAGACGTTCGATCTCCCCCGCTCGGCGCGTGCCGCCGCCGACGCCGTCCACGCGGGGCTCACCACCCCCGTCGACGTCGGCGTCGCCAATGGACGCCGGTTCCTCCTCATGGCCAGCGCCGGCTTCGACGCGCAGGTCGTCCACGACTTCCACGCCGTCCGGAAGGGCCCCATCCGGATGCACCAGTACGTCTCCTGGTCCCTCCGCGCCATCTGGTCCTACGAGACCCCGACCCTCCGCGTCGTCGCCGACGGACAGGAACTCCCCCCCGCCTCCTGGGTCATGGCCTCCAACCTTCCCTGCTACGGCGGCCCGCTCGCGTTCACACGCGAAGCCCGAGTGGACGACGGGCAGCTCGACGTCCTCGCCTACGCGCCGCAGGGACGCCTCGGGCTGGTCCGGCTTTTTGCCGAAGCGTTCGCCGGAGATCCGTGCGCGATGCCCGGGGCGACCTGGGTGCGCGCGAAGTCGGTCCGGATCGAAGGCCCGCCCGCGCCCTGGCAGGTCGACGGCGACCCGGGGGAGACCCTCCCCCTGGACATCTCCCTCCTGCCGCGCGCAATCCGCCTGGTCGTGCGCGAAACGCACGACGCCCCCACGCCCTGACCGCTCAGCGCTTCCCGTCCCAGTACTCCAGCACCGCCGCGAACTCCCTCGCGTGCGCCGGGTCGTACCGTCCGTGCCCCTCGCGGAGCAGTTCGAGGTTGAGGAAGAGCCCGTCGGAGGCGCGGAACGCCCACGCCATGTCGGACCCGAAGCTGTCCCGCTCGGCGCGCGTGCGCGGGTTGTCGAGCACGCCGTAGTAGAGGTGGATCTTCTGCCCCTTGAGCTGCGCCTTCATCCAGTCCAGCGCCGCCCGCCCGTCCGGCATCCCGTGGACCGGCGGGTCCCCGGACTTCGCGACCTTGACGCCGATCAGCCGGACGGTGATGTTCCGCGTCGGCCCTTTCACGATGATCGTCCGCGCGTCCTCCACCTTGATCACCTCGAACGGCGCCTCCTTCGCATAGTCCACCGCAGGATCCGGCGGCGCCGGCTTCGGCTGCTCAGGAACCGGGTCGGGCGGCTTTTCGGGAGTCGGGACGGGGCGGTCCGGGACTTTCGGTTTCTCGAACGCCACGGGCTCAGGGTCGGCAGGAGGTTTCTCCGGCGCCTTCGCAACCGGCGCCGCGGGCTCCTTCGTCCAGTCCGGGAAGATCGCGATCCCGAGGAGTTTCAACCCGACCGCGGCGCCCGCAAGGCCGATCACGATCGCCGCGACGTTCCGGACCGCGTGCGACTTCGGCGGCACCGCCACGGGGCGGTTCGAGACCTTGCGCGGGGCCGGCGAGGCGGGTTTCGGCGGGACCGCCGGAACGCCGTCCACCGGCGTCTTGTCATCCGCAGGGCCGCCCTCCCACCCGCATTTCGGGCAGCGCGGGGCCGCCGCGGTTCCCCCCTGCTCCCACAGGTGGCCGCATCCCCCGCAGCTCTTCAGCGACTTCCCCATCTCCGCCTCCTCAGAACAGCCGCCCCGCGGGTTTCTCCGCGATCTCCGCCAGCTCCGGAAACGCGCCGATCAGAGGTTCCGGGACGGCGACCCGGCCGCCCTGGATCCGCGCCTTGAGCTGAAGCGTATTCGCCGGAGCCTTTCCGCGGTAATGGTTGTTGCCGATCACGTAGACCGCCTTTGCGGCGGCCATCATCCGCCGGATCCGGTCGACCCACGGATCCAGTTCCGCCGCCGAGTAGTAGTAGTCGTACCGCTCGTGCGGCTCGATCTCCTTCGCGAACCATTTGTCCGCCGCCCGGCCGTGGAGCCGGAGGTAGGCGGTTTCGGCCGTGACGTGCTCGGACGGTGCGAGGCAGTCGCGGAGCGCCGGCTGGTCGATGTTCACCCAGGCGAGGCCGAGCGAGCGGACCTGATCCCGGGCTTCTGCGGTGTCCCACGACGCGTGCCGGAACTCGACCGCGGTTTCGCGCCCCGCGAATCCCTCCGCGAGCCGCGCCACCCGGTCGCGCG
Source organism: Candidatus Brocadiia bacterium (assembly GCA_013360825.1). Taxonomy (GTDB): domain Bacteria; phylum Planctomycetota; class MHYJ01; order WSZJ01; family WSZJ01; genus WSZJ01. Next base: position 2,184 of record JABWAY010000188.1, read on the forward strand.
TCCCGGGCGTGTTCCGGAAACTCCACGGGAACTGGAGCAGGATCGGCCCGAGCCGTCCCGCCTCCGCCAGCGGCGCGATCCCTTCGAGAAACCCCCGCGCCTCGGCCGCCCCCGCCGCCCCCGTGTGCGTGAACTCCTGCGACGCCTTCACCGCGAAAACAAAATCCCGGCCCGCGACCTGTTTCACCCACCCCGCCGCGATCTTCGCCCCCGGCGGCCGGTAGAAGGTGACATTCACCTCGGCGCAGTTGAAGTACCGCGCGTAATACGCCAGCGGCGTCTCCGCGGCGGACTTCGGATAGAACAACCCGCTCCAGTCCGCAAACGACCACCCCGCCGTCCCGAACCGGAGCGCGCTCACCGGCGCTACCAGCGCCACGGACGGACGCAGAGGCGGAGCCCGTAGTACGCCATCGATGCCCCCGGGATCGTCGCGCGCCGGTACGCCGCCCGGCCGTTGGTCGTGCTCAGGAACCAGCATCCGCCCCGCAACGCACGGTAGTGCCGGTACGGCACCTCCATCGCATTGAGCAGCCAGGTCAGCGCACACCCCGACATGTCGAGCAGCCCGTACGGCGACTCGTCCGTCGGAAAGGACCCGACCGGCATCAGCCGCGGCCCGCCCTCAAAACTCCCCCCGACGTGCATGAACGCCTCGTCCGGCTCGTCCCCGTACGGATACGTGCGCCGGTCCACCCCCCGCGCCGCCTTCTCCCCCTCGACGTCGGTCATCAGGCTGTAGACGATCCCGTCCCGCCGCGACCGCCACGCCGCATACGCCAGCGCGTCGCTCCACGACACCCCGATCGCCGGAAAATCCCCCCGCGTCAGCGCCGCCTGCGGCCCGGGCGCCGCCAGCCCGAACCCCGCCTCCGTCTCCGCCAGCCTCACCCCCTCCGGATCCCTCGGCACCCGCCTCCGCGCTTCCTCGCGCCGCCCCTCCCGAACCAGCGCGTTCAGAAACTCGAGATACTCCGCCGCCGTCGTCGCGACCCGCTGCACGAACAGGTCCTGCGTCACCCGGAGCATCTCGTCCCCGCCGCCCGCGTAGACGCCGCCCGAAATAAAGCGTCCCCCGGCGACCGGCAGGAAGCCGTCGGGGACCTCCGAGCTGCGGTAAAGCGTGATCTCCTGCTCCCAGTCTTCCCCGCGCCCGATCCGCACCGGAACCCGCGCCGTCGCGTACCCGGGAGCGGAGAGCGTCGCGAGATACGACCCCTGCGGCAGCTCGAGCGCCGTCACCGGGGCGGCGCCCAGCCCCCGCGCCTCCCCCGCAACCAGCCGCTGCCCCGACACCTCGTACCGCGCGAGCCGGACCTCCACCCCCTCCAGCGGGACGCGCACGCACTCCGGCCCGTGCCCCCACGTGACTCCCTCCGGACGGAGCTCCAGCTCCGGCACCAGGCGGTCCCCGGGCTCCGGCACCACCCCCCGCCGCGGGCGACCGTCGCGCCACGGAAGCGTCACCTCCTCTGCGAACGCCGCGCTCCATCCCTCCTTCCGGACCGGCGCGAGGCAGCCGCAGCGGAACGCGGTCACCCGAAGCGTGAGCCGCCCGGGGGCGTCGAGCAGCGCGCGGTGCCTCCCCCCGCGGTCGAAGTTCAGGATCTGCTGACGGAGGACGAGCTCCTCCCGGCGGTCCCGTTTCCGCTCCGCCTCGCGCAGCCGCATCATGTGCAGCTCGAACAGCCCGTCGGTCGCCTCCATCGCATCAGGCCACACCACCAGCGCCTGCCCGAACTCCGCCAGCGCCGCGCCGTACGCCTCCACCTGCTCCTCGTCCATCCGCCGGAGCTTCTCCCGCGCCGCCCACAGCGGCTCCTTCTCCCCGACCGGCGCCGACGTCGGGATCTTCCCGGCAAGGTCGGCGCACAGGCCCGCCTGCACCCGCAGGTCCGTGTCGAGCTGCCGATAGCGCTCCAGCTGCTGCCGCCCCGCCTCGATCCGCTGCCGCGCCTCCGACTCCCGCCGCTCCCGGTCCCGCACCCCTTCCACGAACAACTGCAGATCCTGATGCATGTCGAGCGCCGACGCGTAGCGGTCCTCCCGGCGGTACGCCATCGCCCGCATCACGATCGAGTCGAGCTCCGGCGGCACCGGCACCGGCGCACGCCGCCCCTCCTGCCGCGTCCGCCTCACCCGGTCCGACGGCGTCTCCAGAAGCCCCGTCCGCACCGTGACCAGCGCCTCCTCCGCCGTCGCCGCCACCACCGGGGACTGCCAGGTCAGCACCGCATAAAGGATCGCCCCCAGCGAATAAACGTCGCTCCGCGCATCGAGATCCTCCAGCCGCCCGTCCGCCTGCTCCGGCGGCATGTAGGCCGGCGTCCCGAGGATGCTCCCCGCAAGCGTCACCAGCGTCGTGTCCCCCTTCCTCACCCTCCTCGTCCCCCCCTCCGGCTTCGGCTCGACCGCCCCCACCTCCACCGCCAGCCCCCAGTCCAGGATCGCCGTCTCCCCGAACTCCCCCACCATCACGTTCGAAGGCTTGAGATCCCGATGGATCACGCCGCGCGAGTGCGCGTACGCCACCCCGAGACAGATGTCCTGCACCACCCCGAGCAGCCGCCCCCGCGACCACCGCTCCCGCGCACTGCTGTCCCCCGAGGCACACGCCTCGATCACCTGCCCCAGGTCGCGCCCACGGATCCGCTTCATCGCCAGAAACAGCCTCAACTCCCCGCCCGGCCCGCGCATCAGCCCGAAGTCGTACGTCGGCACGATCGCCGGATGCTCCAGCCGCGCCGCCAGCCGCGCCTCGCGCAGAAACCGCTCCTCCTGCTCCGGCGGCAACCCCTCCCGCAGGACCTTGACCGCGATGTCCCGCTCCAGGTCGCGGTCCTTCCCCTCGAAGACCCGCCCCAGCCCGCCCCGCGCGATCTCCGCCCCGAGCTTGTACCGCTCCTCGCGCGGCACCGGCGAAAACCCCGCCCCCGGTTTCCGTTTGAGCGGAAGCGCCGCCAGCGCGGATTTCACCCACCCCGGCGGCTCCATCTCGAGCAGCGCGTCCCGCACCAGCGACTCCACCACGAGCCCGTGCGGCGCCCTTCCCCCCTCCACCTCGCTCGCCTCCAGCGACGCCTCGACCGTCTCGCGCCCCTCCACGTCCAGCGCCCGGTCGTCCTCCAGCACCCGCGCCAGCGTGCGCCGCCCCGCCCGCGGCCCCTTCTGCGCCGCATCCAGCCCGTCCAGCCACGCCGCCGCCGCGTCCAGCAGCTGGTCGCGCGTGACGATCCCCATCTGGACCGCCATCAGCCCGAACCACAATTCGCCTTCGCGCGTCATCACTCCCCCCTCCGCCCGACCCTACCCCGGCCCGCTCTCCAATCCCTTCAGGACCGCCTTCGCCGCCTTCCCATCCTTCCCGCTCCCCTTCGCCACCGCCTTCAACAGCTCCACCCCAGCCTCCTTCAACCCCTCCGCCTCCACGAACCCCTGCCCCGCGAACAGCAGGTCCGCATCCCCCAGCACCGACTCCCCCTTCAACTTCTTCACCAGCCCCTTCCCGTCCGCACGCCCCAGGTCCCGCAGCATCGCCATCGCATAACTCTGCGCCCGACCCTCCGGCGTCGAGGACTTCGCCCCGAGCTTCAGCCGCAACACCGCCACCTCGTACCGCACCTCCTCGCTCCCCCCACGGTCCCGGATCAGCTGACCCAGAAATTTCTCCGCGAGCTCCAGCTTCTTCGCCTTCTTCAGCTTCATCCCCCGCTCAAACAGCGCCTCCCGGTACCGCTCCACAGACGCCGACTTCGCCACCTCCAGCGCCCAGTTCGCCTGCGACCCCTTCTCAAACAGGTCCAGCCCCTTCTCCAGAAACTTGTCCACCTGGTCCTTCGGCAGCCCGTCCCGATACCCGGCCAGGATCGACGCATAGACGTCGCCGCGCTCCCCCCCAGCGTCCTTCTCCATGAACTGCGCGAGCATCGCGGCGAATTTCGGCTCCCCCCGGAGCGCCCCCATGACCGCGTCCTTCACGTCGGTGTCGCGGTCCTCGAGCATCTCGATCAGCCGCCGCCCCGAGTCCCTGTCGGCGCGCAGCGCGAGCTGCCGGACGCCGAGCAGCCGCACCGAGCCCGACGGGTGCGCCAGGAACGGATCGAGGTCGAGCGTATCGGGAAGGGGGAGTTTCTGGAGCGCCTGGAGCGCCGGCTCGACGATGTTCGAGCCGTCCTTGTCGTCGAGCAGGGCGAGGAGCGTCTTGAGCAGGGCCGCGGCCGGCTTCTTCGTCCCGAAGTTCAGCATCGCGATCGCATGGATCGCGTGCGACCGGATCGACGGATGCTCCGAGGCCGCCGTCAGCCTGAGCAGCGCATCCGCCGCCGCCGGGTCGCGCAGATACCCCAGCACCCGGATCGCCGCAACCTTCGGCACCCGCTCCTTCGCCGCCGACAGCGCCTTCTCCGCCGACGCCCAGACTTTCTCCTTCTCCTCGTCCGTCAGCCCGTCGATCACGCCGCGGAGATGATTCGTCACCGCCTTCACATACTCGAAGTCCGCGTCCGTCGTCTCCCTGAGCAGCACCTCGAACGCCGCCTTCCCGCCGAGCCCCGCGATCGACTGCGCACTCGCCATCCGCCGCGCCGGGTCCGCCAGCCCTTTCTTCAGCGCCGCCATCGGATTCCCGCCCAGCTCGCGCACCAGCGGCAGCGCCTTGTCCTTCATCGGCCCGTCCAGCAGGGGAAGCAGAAGATCGACGTGCGCCGGCTTCGCCAGCGCCTTCAGCGCCTCCAGCGCGTAGGTCCGCACCATCCCGTTGTCGTCGGACGCCGCCTTCGCGAGCGCCTCGACCACCCCCCCCTCGCTCTCGCCGAGCGCCGCCAGGACGCGCGCCGCCGCACAGCGCAGTTCCGGGTCCTGCCCCTTGAGCAGCCCGGTGATCTTCCGGATGTCCACGCTCATCGCCAGTCCGCCTTCAGCCCCCGGACCTTCCACACGCCCCCCGCCCGCACCAGCGTCGCCGTCACGATGACCTCCTGTCCATGAATCTGCCCTTCCGGATTCTTCGGGTCCCGCTCCTCGATCCTCTCGCGCACCACCAGCCGCGCCTCGTCCGCCCCCAGCGTCTGCTCCCGGTACTGCCTCTGCAGGCGCACGACGCGGACGTTCGTGGACTCCTCAAAAAGCGACTCCCCGTCCTCGCCCGGCCCCCCCGCGAACCCCCGCAGATACCCCTCCCGGTCCCGCCCCACCCGGGCCGCCACCAGCACCTCCCACGCCGCCACCAGCCCGGGATCCATCGCCCCCGCACCGGTCTCGAGATCCGGGCCGGCGGAAAGCGCGTCCGACCCGGACTTCTTCCGACGCCCCTCCAGCGGATCCTGGCCGCAACCGGCCAGGATCCCCGCGACCAGAACCCAGAGGACGCAGCACTTCGCCACGCCGCACTATATCATCCCCCAAGGGCCTTCCACGCGGGGCTCCCCCCGGCGATAATCCCCGCCCCATGGATGAAGCCGCCCTCCTGACCGCCCGGGAACTCGTCGCCACGGCGCAGTTCGCCCAGGCGGCGCGCGCGCTGGAGACGCTCCACAGGCGATTCCCGCAGCACGCCGAGGCGGCGCATGCGCTGGCGCTCTGCTGGGCGCAGATGGGAATGGCCGACCGCGCCCTCCCCGCCTTCGAACGCGCCGCCGCCCTCG
>JABWAY010000189.1 GCA_013360825.1 Candidatus Brocadiia bacterium
GAACTGCGCAAGGCAGTCCGGGCGATGGAGACCCTCTCTCTCCGAAAAACGGACCAACTGCTCGCCGAGATATCGTGAGGGAAATGTGCGGAAAGTAGGACCAAACGCGTAGGAGATAGAGAAAAGCCCCGGGCGGGGGAAATGATCAGGGTAGTGAGAGGGAGGGAATTCCGCCCGGGGCGCACCGAGGTGCACATCTTGGTGTTCAGGGTTGGGTCGAGCGCGAGGAGAGGCGTGCCTGTGTGCGCGCAGAGAACGAGACCCTGATCGCACCCGCGGGCATCATTACCCGCGGCACCCCTCCCCGAAGGAGAGGAGTCTGCCGAAGCAGGCGCGCGCCGATCAAGGAAAAATCTCGCGCGGGCTGGCAGTTCTACCGGTGGTTCGCCACGCCTGGCGCGGGTGCGAGGCCGAGAACGGAGGGCGTCTGGCGATGTAGTCCGTCAACAGCATGAGCTACTGGATCCCAGTCCACTTGCCCCGACGCGGGGGTGAAGCCCGGCGGGCCGCCTCACCCCGGCGCGCTTTCTCCTCGGAACGGAGCCGTGCGCGGGCGCTCTTCTTCGTCCTGGCGCTCATCGGCCGCCTCCCAGCGCCTCGAGCGCGCACGAAGCGCGTTGGCGCAGCAGCGGGGGCACGTCGCCCGTGTCGGCGACCGCGCGGGCCAGTCCGAGGACTTCGGCGTGGGCGCGCAGGTAGCGGAGGAGATCCCGGGGTGCGAACTCGCAGACTTCGTCCATGAGCATCTCGCGGGCGACGTCCTCGGCGGCGTACTCGAGGTCCTCGTCGCCCTGCGGGTCGAACGGGCGGCGGGCGATCTCTTCGTCGAGCGGCGCGGTGTCGAACGCGCGGTCGCGGAGTGTGCCCGCGAGGCTGATCAGCCAGTCCCGGGCGTCGAGCAGCTCGGCCAGCGTCGCGCCGGGGATCGCGCTGGTGTCGATCTGAAAGGTGACCTTCCCCGCGTCGCTGGCAACCAGCACGAGCCGGGGGACCTTCCCGCTTCCGCTCATGAGCGTTCCTCCTTCTCCAGCCGCCGCCGGAGTCCCGACAGCACCGCGCCGATCTCCGCCTGCGCCTTCTCCAGGACCTGGATGGCGCGGACGAGCTGCTCCGCCGTCGTCTGCCCGGGTTCGAAGGTCTCCGCGATTTCCCGGGCGATGAAGAGCGCCAGGGTGTCGCCGGCAGCCTCACCGCGCTCGTGGGCGTCCAGGACCGCACCATCGGGGTACGAGTCCGACGCGATCCGGATCAGAGTGCTGAGTCGCATCTATGCCTCCTTGTGAGCGAATGGGTCGAAGGCGGGCTTGCGGTCGGTCGCCCAGTCGCTTTCGAGCCCTTTCCAGACGCGTCCGTTCTGCGAGACGTACCCGATCTGCGTTGTCCCCTCGTAGATCTTCCCGCCGCGGAGCGTCCTGCCCCACGCGGTGCGGGTTTCCTCGGCGCGCTGCAGCACGAGGAATTTCCGGCTGGCGTCCTCCGCGCCCGTGACGGGGACGCTGAACCTGCCCGTCCTGAGCGTCCAGATCTGTGCGAGCATCTACGCGCCCTCCGACTTCGCGATGTCGCGATGAACCGCGAGGGCTTCGTCGATCCCGCCGATCCTCTCGTCGAACCCCAGGATGGTCCCGATCAGGGATTCCGCCATCTTGAGATCGAAAACCTGTCCCCGGAGATCCTTCGGGTCGCGCTGGAAGCGGTCCCGGATCTGCTCCAGCTTGGCTACGAGCCAGGAGAGGTTCTTCTCGGCCTCCCCGAGCGCGAAGTCGCGCTTCATGGTCATCATCGTCGCGAAGTTCAGTTCCATCGGCGTCTCCTGGTTCCGCTGCCGCTCCGGCAGCTTCCGGGCGCCGCTCCGCAGTAGAGGAGCGCCGGGAAGCCCCCGGGGAGGGGCTACATCCCGACATTCTCCATCACCTCGTTGAACCGGCTGACTTCCATAAGCCCCTTGTGGAGCGGCCCTTTCCAGCCGTTCCGCGGCACCTTCTTCCAGGGCAGGGAGCCGAAGACCTGCTCCCGCAGATCCGCGATCTCGGGGTTGTGATCTTCGATGGCCAGGACGCCCATCATCCGCACCAGCGTCTCCTCGCTGATCCCCGTGATCTGGAACTCGTCCCCGCGTTTCGTGATCTTCATGGCTGGCTCCTTTGGGTGTGGTTTTCGCGTCTCGTCTGACACGTCCATGTTCGCGTATCCGTGGGAGGAATCAAGGGGATCATCCGATTTAACTGATATAAATCGACTCGGCTGCCGCAGCGGTCAGAAGTGACCGATTCGGAGGGGGGATGGGCCAGTTTTGGCCGCGGTGCGGGGGATGGCGGCGGATCGGCGCTACGCGGGCCCCGGGTGCGCGCTGGGGGCCATTTCCAGGGGGGATGGGCCGCGGGTGGGCCATCGGGCCAGGGGCAGGGGAGCGCGGGCACGACGGGGCTCCTGGCGCGTCCCGGCTGGGTCCCGCGACGCCTGACGCCATGGGAGGCCGTGACCGGGATGGTCCCCGGTCGTGCCGCCGCTACCACACCCGCGCGGGATCAAACCTCGTTCGCAAGTCCGGTGAGGAGAGGTAGGTCACCGGGTGCTCCATGGACTCAGGGACGAAGTGTCACGCAGCCGGATGCAGCTACCTGACCAACAGCAGCAACGCCCCGTCGCTGATAGACGCCGTGGCGCGAGGGAGAGGATGGTCTATCGCTGCCGGGGCTACATTCCCGCTACCGCTGCCGCCACCCGTGCATCCGAGACTTGCGCGTAGACCAGCGTCGAGGCCACGCTCCGGTGGTCCATCGCGCGCTGGACGAGCAGGATGTCCTTCGTTCTGGCGTAGAGCGCGGTCGCGAAGGTGTGCCGGAGTCCGTGGACGGTCAGCCGCCGCTCGATCCCTGCCGCCGCGAGCGCCCGTCGCACGATCACCTGGACCTGACGCGAGGAGAGCCGCCGCATCTGGCCGCTGACGAACAGCTCGGGGCGGTTCGTCGGAAGTTTCAAGCGGGCCATGATCCACGCAGCCAGCCGCGCACGGACTGTTTCTGACAGCGCCTTCCGAGTTTCTCCGCCGCCCTTCAGCCGCCGGATCAGGACCGCGCGATCCTCGATGCTGACATCCGCGGCGTCGAGCGCCACAAGGCTGGCCAGCCGCATCCCGGTGCCGAGCAGGAGCGCGACCACGGCGGCGTCCCGTGCCCCGCGCCAGCCTTCGGTTTTCGCCAGGACGCCCCGCAGCCGCTCCCGCTCGACGTCGCTCAGGACCTCCGGCACCCGGTGGTCGCGGCGGTACTTCAGCACCCTCGCCGGATTCGTCGCGATCACCCCGGCGTCCACCAGATACCGGAAGAAAGCCCTCAGCGACATCTTCACCTTGTCGATGCTCGACGCTCGTTTCGAACGCCCTTCCTCGGTGTGCGTCACGCAGCGCGCCGTCGCGAATCGGCAGAGCGCGGCGGCGTCGAGGCGGCGGGTGTCGGTCGGGCCGCGCTCCGCCCCGAGCCAGGACTGGAACTCGCCGAGGTCACGCAGGTACGAACTGATAGTGTGCGGGCTGCGCTGATTCGCGCGGAGCTGGGTCTCGAAGTCCAGGATCGCCTCGTCGAGCTTCATCATCGGCCTCCTTTCGGTTCGTCGCATAGACGCTCCGCGTGCCAGACTCAGCAAGTTCTATCCGGCACCGTCCATTTCCTTGCGGCGACGCCGCCCGGCTGGTAACTGTGTCCCGCATTCCCCGTTGAGCGTGCTGCCCCGTGAATCCGGCTGAGTTCATCGCGAAGTGGCGTCGGAACCGGCGAACCGAGCGGTCTGCTTGCCAGGAGCACTTTCTGGACCTGTGCCGCCTGATCGACCACCCTGCTCCCGGTGACGTAGACGCTCTGGGAGACCGATTCACCTTCGAGCGCCGAGTTGTGAAAGGGAAGTGGCACGGCTGGGCGGACGTCTGGAAAAAGGGCGTCTTCGCCTGGGAGTACAAGGGAAGGCTGAAGGATCTCGACGCGGCGTACCGGCAGCTCCTCGGCTACCGCGAAGCTCTCGAGAACCCGCCGCTCCTGGTCGTCTCCGACATGGAGCGGATCATCATCCGCACCAACTTCGTCAATACCGTCTGCAAGACGATCGAGGTCGACCTGCTCGACCTCAGCAAGCCTGAAAAGCTCCAGACGATTCGAGACCTGTTCAACCACCCGGAGCGGTTGAAACCAGAGGCAACCAGGCAGAAAGTAACTGCAGAAGCTGCGGAACGGATCGGCCGCCTCGCGCACAAGCTCAGGAAGCGCGGTGTGGACTCGGCTCTGGTCGCCCGGTTTCTCGACCGTGTCGTGTTCTGCATGTTCGCCGAGGACACAGATCTGCTCAGCGATGGCCTGTTCAGCAAACTCGTCGAGAAGTGCCGGCACAACCCGGAGCAGTTCGCGGGCGCCTTGGCCGACCTCTTTAAGGCGATGGCGAAAGGCGGGCTCTTCGGAATCGACAAGATCCGCCACTTCAACGGGCACCTTTTCACGGACGCGGCAGTCATTCAGCTGGACGAAGACGAGATCGAAGAGCTTTACCTAGCGTCCCGGCTTGAGTGGAGTGAGATCGATCCCTCGATTTTCGGCACACTGTTCGAACGAGGGCTGAACCCCGAGAAGCGGACGCAGTTCGGGGCCCACTACACGAGCGCCGAGGACATCGAGCGGCTCGTGGACCCCGTGGTCATGAAGCCGCTCCGCAAGGAGTGGGAGGTCGTGCAGAGAGAAGCCGACGCGCTACTGGCCAAGGCAGAGGGGCCAGTTAGAACCAGTAAGCGCGCGATCACGGAGCAGTTGAAAGTACTCAAGAAAGCCGAACATCTCATCGAGCGGTTCCTTTACCGACTGGCCACGGTGACAGTCCTCGACCCCGCGTGCGGGTCTGGCAACTTCCTCTACGTGGCGCTGAAACGGCTGAAAGACCTGGAGAAAACAGTCCGCGTCTGGGCCATTGGCCACGGCGCCGGAAACTTCCTAGCGAGAGTCCACCCGCAGCAGCTTTTCGGCATCGAGCTCGATCCGTACAGCCACGAGCTGGCGCAGATGTCGATCTGGATCGGATTTCTCCAGTGGATGCACAAGAATGGCGAAACCATCGACAGGCGGCCGCTGCTTGATCCGCTGGGCAAGAATTTCCAGAACCGGGACGCAATCGTGGACCTCACCGACCAGGAGAATCCGCGGGAGCCACGCTGGCCGAAGGTGGACTTCATCGTGGGAAATCCGCCATTTCTTGGCGGTAAGCTCCTGCGAAGCCAGCTCGGGGACAAGTACGTCGACGCGATGTTCAAAGTGTGGAAGGGGCGCGTCCCGGCGGAGGCAGACCTCTGCTGCTACTGGTTTGAGAAAGCTCGCGAGGCCCTCGCCAAGAACGAATGCCGGCGAGCCGGTCTCCTCGCGACGCAAGGAATTCGGGGAGGCGCTAATCGCGAGGTCTTGAAGCGAATCATGGAGGGAGGCGGCGTCTTTTTCGCTGAGAGCGACCGGGACTGGGTGCTCGATGGGGCGAATGTCCACATCAGCATGGTGGGATTCGACGGAGGGGAGGACAGCGAGAAGGTGCTCGACGGCAAGCCTGTGACTGCGATAAACGCGAACCTTACCTCCACGACCGACATCACCGCGGCGGAGTCGTTGTCCGAAAATCGCGGAATCGCCTTCATGGGGGACACGAAGGGTGGCGCCTTCGACATCGATGAGGCCACTGCCCGGGCAATGCTGGAGGCGCCGAACGCACACGGTCTCCCGAATTCGGACGTGGTCCGCCCCTGGGTGAACGGGCTCGACATCACGCGTGGAAGTCGGCGAATGTGGATCGTTGATTTCGAGATAGACCGTGCGGAGAGTGATGCCGCCAAGTACGAGGTCCCATTCAAATGGGTTCAAGAGCATGTGAAGGCCATTCGAGCCGCTAATAAACGCGACTCCTACAGGCGCCTTTGGTGGCAGCACGTCGAAGCCCGGCCGGCAATGAACGCTGCCTTGCGGCCGCTGTCGAGATTTCTCGTTACGGCAAGGGTCTCGAAGCACCGACTTTTCTCTTGGATTGCAGTGCCGACTTTGCCCGATTGTCAACTGATCGCCTTCGCCCGCGCAGACGACTACTTTTTCGGCGTGCTTCACTCTCGAATTCATGAAGTCTGGTCACGGAGTCAAGCAACGCAAGTGCGGGAGAAAGAGAGCGGTACCCGGTACACCCCGACGACGTGCTTCGAGACGTTTCCATTCCCCTGGCCCCCCGGCCTCGAATCTGAGGCTGATCCGGCTTGCCGCGGAATCTCGTACGCCGCGGCCGACCTCAATCGCCTGCGGCAGAATTGGCTTGAGCCGAAGGAGTGGATGAAGGAAGAAGTGCTTGAGTTCAGAGCGAGGGTCAAGGGGCCTTGGGCCGCCTTCGTCCGAGGAGCCGCTACAGGAGAGATTGGCACAGCCAAGTTCGTCCGGCAAGTAGTGGCAGCGAAGGAGCAAGCTGCGGAGTTGCAGAAGCGGTCATTGACCGCTCTCTACAACGCGAGGCCAAAATGGCTGGTCGACGTCCACGCGGCGCTCGACGCCGCGGTCTTCGCGTCCTATGCGAAAGCCACGGGAGATTCGACATGGAAGCCCGGGTTGTCCGATGAGGAGGTGCTCGTGCGCTTGCTCCATCTCAATCGAGCGCGGTTGGGGGCGACCAAGGCGTAACCACCACCTCGAGTGTCTGCCGTACCCCGGTCACATCTACCTGCGCCGAAATGGATCGCGTGGATCCCCTGGCACCCCGGGAGGGAAGAGCCCTTCGAGCGGATCGCGCGGTGCTCCAGGAATATCAAATGCTCCCCCCGGGCGGCCAGGTGCGAAGGGGTCCCCGAGGCCCGTGCGCCCCTCCCCGGTCAGAATCGCCTGGACTTTGTCCAGGAGGTCGGCGCGCTCGGGAGCGATCGCCAGTGCACGCTGGTAGTACGTGAACGCGGAGAGGCTGTCTCGTTCTTCGAGGGACAGGTCGCCTGCCATGACGAGCCACCGGGCCTCCCTCGGCTGTTCCTTCGAGAGTTTCTCCAGTTCGAAGATGGCGAGCCGCCTGTTTCCCTGGTCGCGGTGGAACTGGACGAGGATGAGGCGGGCGGCGGTGTCCTTCGGGTCGAGAGCGATCAAGCGGTCGATGGCAGCCTTGGCCTCGGCCCACTTTTTCTGGCGGGTTAGGACCGTTGCCAGCGTCCTGAGAGCGGCGCGAGAGCGTGGGGCGAGGACGAGCGCCGCGTCGGCGTGTCCTCTGGCTTCTGCCAGGAAGCCGGCCTCGAGGCAAGCCGCGGCGAGGTGCGCCAGGCCGTCTGGATATGCCAGGTACGCGTGCTCGGCCTCTACGAAGGTGGCCCGGGCCCCGTCGAGGTCCTTCGCCAGGGCTCTGCTCGTGCCTCGGGCGACCAGGAGATCCCCAGTGATGCGCGCGGCGGCTTCGTCCCGGTGCTCGCTGGAAAAGGCGAGGTCGGCGAAGGCATCGCCACCCTCGCGTGGTGCCGGTGGTTTTCCTCCGGGTTTGACCAGCCGCAGGACTGGGCCCTCGGGGACCAACCGCCACCCCGGGAGGTCGTCGAGCGGGCGCCAGTGCATGAGGAAGACCGGTCTCTCTGTGTGCTCGAAGAGCCAGGTCTGGAACTTCCGCTCGGCGGCTGGCGACGGAATGCGGCCGACGGCGATTCGGCGGTCAGCGGGCATTTTCTCGAGGAGCGCGGGGTTGTCCTCCTCACCACAATTCACCGACGCAATGGGCTGGAAATAGCGTGAGATAGTCCCTCTTCCCCGACGGCGGCGGCACCGCCAACGAGGAGGAAGTC
>JABWAY010000190.1 GCA_013360825.1 Candidatus Brocadiia bacterium
CGCCGCCGCCGCCCACGCCCATCGCGTCGTAAACGCCTGCCGCCTTGCCGGGCTGCCGGCCGCGGATGCCGCCGCCCTCGCCGGGCATCGCGGACAGGTACTCCTCGCTGTCTCCCTTCATCTTCCCGTAGTCCTCGTTGTCCGCCGACTCGTTGTGGTCGGACTCCTCGGCGTCAGGGAAGAAGATCGCGGGCTCCTCCGTCGGCGCGGAGTTGTTCGCGCCCGCCTTCGGGATGCCTTTCCGCTCGAACACGTCCCGCGGACGCTCCAGGTCGAGCTTCTTCTCGACCTTCGAGGCGAGCGGGATGATCGTCGGCTCTTCCTTCAGCTTCACCTCCTCCTTGAACGTGATCACCGTCATACCGGCGAGCACGATCAGGTGGAAGGCGATCGAAATCAGCCACCACGGCGTGTTCCGCACCTGTTCCTCGACCCACGAGGAGAAGGAGTACTGTCCGCCGTCGGGCGGCATCGGCGCCTGCTCGTACTGGGCGTCGTATTCCGGCTCCTGCGGCTGCTGCGGTTGACCCCTCATCGTAAGTCCCCTAAAAAGGCGTTTATGCGGATGTTGCGTTGGTTTCAGGTTTCCTTCCGGGCTTTCCTGATCTTCCGCTCAGGAGGATCAGGAGAGCCAGGACCGAAAGGCTTGCGATCACGATCACCGTCGTCTTCACGCTCCAGATCGAACCCCGCCCCTGCCTCTGGATCTTTCTCACTTCCTTCGCGATCAGGTACGGCACCCTCACCGGCTTCCCGTCCTTCGACTCGTACTTGTGCGTCCGGATGAAGACCGCCTCCGCCTCCACCCCCTGCCTCTCCTCGATTCCATCCGGCCGGACCAGGACGTCCACGATCGCACCCTCGGTCCCGGAAAGGTCCACCAGATAGAGCCTGTAAACGCAATCATAGGGCCCCTGGTTCGATTCCAGGCGGATATTTGAATAAACCTTATTCACGAGCCCGCTTAGACTTACGACAGTTCCGCGATGTTTTGCGGGATTTCTCAGAAGCTCCACATAGTCGAAGTCCCCGTCCGGCTTCAGCCCCTCACCCTCCTTCTGGTGCGCCAGGTGCCTCACAATCGCCTGAAACCCGCGGTCCGTCACCACGTCGTCCAGCGAAGCGTCGTCCACCTCCTGCGCCAGCATGTTGTCCCACCGCACCACAGCCCCCTCCGAACCCGCCCCGGGCTGCGGCGGCGCCTGCACCGCCTTCTGCTTCTCCTCCCACGCAAGCCGGTCCTTCTCCAGCTCCTGCTTCATCTTCACCTTGTCCCACTGGTGCTGAAGCCAGGCCCCTCCCAGCGCCATCACCGCCACTACGAACAACAGCATGCGCTTGAACTCGGGACTCAGCAGGAACGGGACCGGCTTGTGCTGCCGTTCCCGCGCGGCAAGGCTCGCACGGAACGCCGCCGCCGCCGCACGGTCGGGTGATCCCGCCGGCGCCGCCGCTTCGTCCCTCTGGGCCTTCTCGCTCATCCCGTCCACTCTCCGATGTCGCGATTGTCAAAGACCGGTTGTCATCCGCCGCCTGCCGGCTCGCCCCGCCTCCCGCGGGAGCGGGAAGCGGGGCGCCTGGTTCTCCGTCTACGGGCCCGGCTCCGGAGGACTCGCATCCTTCCGGGTCGCGGCCGGCCGCCGGTTTACTTCCCCGGAATCGGCGCGGCCAGTTCCACCTTGTCCAGCCTGTTGAGTTTGCAGATGTCCATCACCTCGACCACCTTCGTCCACGGAACCCTCGGTTCCGCGTCCACGATCACGGGCGTGTCCGTCCTGCCGAGCATCCGGTACTTGTTGATCACCTCCAGCAGCCTCAACCCGAGTTCCTCATTCGTGTTCACCCGCCTGGCCGCCACCGTCCGGATCGTCTCCCCGGTGGTCTCGTCCCACGTCATGAACACCCGGATGTCCTCCAGGATCGGATCGCTGACCTTGTCGACGAAGACCCCCCTCTCCTTCGGGAGCCAGCTCTCCAGCTTCCCTTCGAGCTGCTTGAACTGGAACGAGCACATGAAAAAGATGCAGAGACAGAAGATGATGTCGACCATCGGTGCCACATTGAGATGGACCGGGTTGTCCCCGCTGTCTCCACCGTGTGCCATGGCTCGTTCTCCTGAGTCGTCCGCTTACTCGGGGGCGGGATCCGCGGCGCCGGCCTCGTTCCCGGTCGCCGCCTCCCGCATCACGGCTACTGTTTCCCAGGCATCGGCGCGGCCAGTTCCACCTTGTCCAGCTTGTTGAGCTTGCAGATGTCCATCACCTCGATCACCTTCGCCCACGGAACCTTCGGCTCCGCGTCCACGATCACCGGTGTGTCCAGCTTTCCCAGCGTCCGGAACTTGTTGATCCCCTCCAGCATGATCAACCCCAGCTCCTCGTTCGACCCGACCTGCTTCGCGTTCACCTTCCGGATCGTCTCACCCGTCGTCTCGTCCCACTTCATGAAGACCCGGACCTCCTCCAGGATCGGGTTCGGCACGGGATCGCCGAACACCCCCTTGTCCTTCGGAAGCCAGCTCTCCATCTTTCCTTCGAGCTGCTTGAACTGGAACGAGCACATGAAAAAGATGCAGAGGCAGAAGATGATGTCGACCATCGGTGCCACGTTGAGATGGACCGGGTTGTCTTCGCTTGCCCCACCGTGTGCCATGTCTGGTTCTCCTGAGTCGTCCGTTTACTCGGGGGCGGGAGCCGCAGCTCCGACCTCGATCTTGTAGATGCCGCACTCCGCACAGACGTTCATCACCTGCTGGACGGCCCCGTAGGGAGCCTTCGCGTCCGCACGGATCATGACGAGCCGCTCTGAAACACGATCCGTCACGCTGGACTTGCCTTCCTCCGAGTCCCGCTTCAGCAGGCCCCGCAGCTTGTCCACCTCTTCCTTGATCTTCGGGTTGTAGTCATGCCCGCGGATTCCGACCTTCCAGTGCTCATCGTTCCGGCAGATGGCATCCTTGTCGGCCTTCGCGTACGTCTCGCACGTCGCGCCACGCTTGATGTCGTGGTAGACGTTGATGGTCGTCCGCCCCTCCTTCGGAGCGTCCCCCTTGTCCTCCTTGATCGTGCTCGCCAGGGGAAGGGTCACCGCTTCGAGCTCGCGCTGGCCCATGTCCGAACCGAGCATGAAGAAGAGGAGCATGAGGAACATGATGTCGACCATCGGCACGAGGTTGAGGCTGGTCGCCTCATCCACGTCGACGGGCTTTGCTTTGGCGTGTTTCGACATGGGTGTCTCCTGGTTGACCGCGTTACTGCTGCGGATTCTCCATCACGGAGCGCGACAGCAGTTCGCCTGCGATCGTGTTCAGCGACAGGGTCATGGCGGAGATCTTGTTCTTCATGAAGAACGCGATCGTCAGGAAGACGATGGCGGCGAACAGGCCCATCGTCGTGTTGACGAGCGACTCGTACACGCCGGTCGCCAGGTCGGCGGGCGTCGGCGACTTCATCTGCTCGATCTTCTGGAACGAGGTGACCATTCCCGTCACGGTGCCCAGCAGCCCGAGCAGCGGCGCGATGTTTCCGATCAGCGCGATGTAGGAGATTTTCGCGTTGAGGCGGAAGGCCTCCTCGGAGATCGACTCCTCCATCCCCTTCTTCATTTCTTCGTATCCGGCTTCGCCGCGGACGACGGCGCCGGCGACGATTCTTGCCAGGTAGGAGCGGTCCGCGTCGCAGATCGACAGGGTCTGCTCGAAGTTCTTCTCTGCGAGCAGGGTTTCGAGTTCGCTGATCAGGTGCGGGGGCCCCAGCTTTTCCTGCCGGAGGTTGACGGCGTACTGGATCGAGAGGGCAGTCCCGGCGACGGAGACGGCGACAAGCATGATTCCCACCGGCCCGGTCGTCTGGAAGAGGTCCCACCAGGACTTCTTGTGGACTTCGACTTCTTCTTCGGCGGCAAATCCGGACATTCCGAGAATTGCGACGAACCCGATGATGCAGACGACCGTTAGGACTTTCGTGAATTTCACGAGCGACCTCCTCCGGGAAAGGGAACCTGGGAAAATTTTGGGTTGACGGTATAAAGCAACGCAGGTGCCGTGTTTGGAGGTTGTTTTGAAAGTGATGTAACTGCTTATTGCACAGCATCTTATGCGATTGAGCGTGCCGGCTCGCGAAGGTCGGCCGGATGGTCGGGAGCGGGGCAGTGTGCCTCACGCCTTCTTTGAAGTTCTCGTAACCCGCACGGGGACAACATGTTATGTGCGCCGCTGCGACGTGGGGCATTCTGCCCCGCCTGGACACTTCCTCGCCGCCGTCCTCCGGTCGCCTTCTTCGGGCTTGACGCGACGCACCAGGTCTTTAGAATTTTTAAGCGACCCTCCACGTTCCTGAACTGCGGGAACAGCGTTTGCGAACTCTCTCCACGCAGCAGTCGGCGCAGGCGTCCTTGACCGGTCAGCGTCCGCGGCCCGCGGGGAAACGGGGGCGTCGAGCCCGCAACCTCCGGCGAGCCGGTGGACAGAACTGTCCTCCAGCGGACAATATTGACGGAAAGGGGACCCCACGTGGCGAAAATCGGAGACCGGATCAGCGAGTACGTCCTCACCGAGAAGTGCGGTGAGGGCGGATTCGGCGAGGTCTGGAAAGCCCACCACCACATCTTTGCGGCCGACACCGTCGCGGTCAAAATCCCGACGGACCGGGCTTTCGTCGATCAGCTGAAGAACGAGGGCATCCTCCAGCACGATCTGCGCCACCCCCACATCGTCCGGACGCTCGGCCTCGACCCGGGCGGAACCCCGCCTTACTTCGTCATGGAATTCGTCGAGGGCCAGTCGCTGCGCGCGCTCCTCCGCGACCGCAGCCGGCTGGACTTCCGCGACGCGGCGGATATCGGCGTGCAGATTCTCGAGGCCCTTGCGTTTGCGCACAGCCGTGGCGTGACGCACCGGGATCTCAAGCCCGAGAACATCCTCCTCTCGCTCGCGGGCCCCGCCGCGTGCGAGCGCGCGGGGACGCACCAGGCCCTGGGGGGAGTGTGGCGGGTCAAGATCGCGGATTTCGGTCTCGGTTCCGTCACCCACCATGTCGCCCAGTCGATGTACCTCTCCGGCGTCGGGGGAACGGCGTCGGGGCGGGCGATGACCGGCACGTGGGACTACATGGCCCCGGAACTCCGTCGCGGAGTCTGCACCCCGGATCCGCGCCAGGACGTCTACGCCTTCGGCGTCGTCCTCTACGAACTCCTCATGGGCGACCTCCCGATCGGCGCCTTCGCTTACCCGGGCCAGTCCCTTCCCGCCGTCCCCCAGGAAGTCGACCTGGTCATCCGCGGCTGTCTGCAGCCGGATCCGAAGCGTCGCTACGCCTCGGCGCGGGAGGTGCTCGAGGACCTGACCGCGACGATCGAGTCCCGGCCGCTCTCCCACGCCGCACGCCTTCTTCCCGTCGAGCGCGACCTGGTGGCCTCGGTTCCTCTGGCGCAGCTGGCCCCGCAGGGCGTGCTGGCGTTCCGCGGGGGTCAGGAAATCGGCACGTTGCGCGACCTGGTGGCGGTCTGCGATGCGCACTGGGAGGACGGAAAGCACCACCTGTACCACGGCGATGTCGAGTCCTGGCTTCGCCGGATCGGCGAGCGCGATCTGGCGCGGAAGGCGATGGAAGCGCGGGAAGGGCATCCCGACCGCAATGCCGCGCTGGAGGCGTTCCTGCAGGCGACGAAGGTGGCCGCGGCGCCGGTGCTGGACCTGGAGGTGAGCGAGCTCGACTTCCACGACCTGCCGCGCGGGCTGGCCAGGCGGACGCGCGTTTTCGCGTCGAATCGCGGTCGCGGGTGGCTGCACGGGACGGTCACCTCGACCCAGCCCTGGCTTCGGGTCCTGACCCCGGTGTGGTCGGGGAACGACGCGCCGATCGACCTGCTCGTGGACGGGGACAAGCAGCCGGCGGGGCAGAGGCTGGAGGCGGTCCTGGCGTTCCAGTCGAACGGGGGGAACGCGACCGTCCCCGTCCGCCTGACGATCGTCCCCCAGCCCGCCCGGATGCGGGTCGAGGAACGGAGGCTCTACCTCAGCGCCCGCGGGGAGGGCGGGGACGGCTTCCTCACCATCGTGAACGACGGCGATGTGCCCCTGGCCGTCACGGCGTCCGCCCCGCTCGACGGCGTCACCTTCGCCGAATCGTTTCCGCTGACCGTCGAGAAACGATTCCGACTCCGATTCTCGGTGAACCTCGAGAGGCTGCGCGCCGCCGGGGCCGTGCCGGGAGACCGCGCGGAGATTCCGCTCACCCTGACGGGGAACGGCGGAACGACCGTGATCCCCGTCCGCGTCGAGGCGGCGCCCCCCTCGGCCGTCGGCCACGCGCTGATCGGCGGGGTTGCGGCCCTCGCGCTCTGGGGCCTCGGCGTGACGGACACGTTCCTCTTCCATGTCATCTATCTCTTTGGACTGTTCCGCCTCCTCCACAAGCTGACCCGGCGTGCCGAAACATCGGGAACCGAGCCCGCGGTGCTGGAGAGGGCGGCGGAACGGACGCGGACGATCTCGTTCTGGATGGCGTTCCTGGCGGCGGCGACCGGCCTGCTCGTTCTGTGGCCTCGATAGGGGGAAGACCATCGTGAAGCGCGCGTGGGTCTGGATGCTGGCGGCCGCGGTGGCGTGGGCGGATCCGTGCGGTTCCTGCGGGACGGAGGTCCCGGCGGAGGCGAATTTCTGTCCGAAGTGCGGGACGGCGACGGGCGGGGCCGCGCGGAAGAAGGTGGAGGACGCGGCTGCGGAGGCGGAGAAGAAGCGGTCGGAGTACCTGGATTCGCTGCGGGCGCTGAAGGCGGCCCATGACGACGCGGGGGACGCGGCCCGGGCGAGGGAGGTGGACGTCCTGATCCGTGCCGTCGAGAGCACGGAGCTGCGGGCGGGCGGAGGGGCGCCGGGGACGGGGGTGCGCGGCGAGAGGAAGAGCATCAAGGCCGCGAACGACCTGTTCGAATCGGCCAAGCTGTACATGTCGACGATCAATCCCGCCCGGAGGCGCGGTAACTTCAACATCGCGGCCGACAAGCTCCGGGAGCTCATCGAGACGTATCCGGAGAGCGACAAGATCGTGGAGGCGCACTACAACCTCGGCCTCATTTACCAGGACGGGATGATCGACCGGTACGAAGACGCGGTGCGGGAGTTCGACCGGGTGAAGGAACTCGACCCCGGGACGAGCGGCGACTCCCGGATTCTGGCGGCAAAAATCGTCGACCGTCTGGGGCGGCTGCAGGAGGCCTACGACCGATACGCCGATGTGGTCGAGCACGACGGCAACGTCCGGAACGTGGAGTGGGCGAAGGCGCGGCGGGTCCAGCTCGAGCCCCACATCAGGAAGTAGCCGCGGGCTCCGCCGAGAGGATCAGGACGCGGCGCGTCCCGGGCCCCACGCGCGCCCGGTCGTCGATCCGCCGTCCGGCGACCCAGACGACCGCCCGCTCTCCCCAGCGCGCGTGCGCTTCGAGTACGACCGTCCGCGCCCGCTCCGCCCTCGGAAGTTTGAGGTCGGTCAGGAAGTCCTGGAGTTTCCGCTCCCCGGGCGCTCCGAGCGGGAGGAACCGGTCGCCGGCGCGCCGGGTCCGGAGCACCGCGTCCGAAAGCAGGGCATCCGCGTCGATCGCTTCTTCCCACCGTGCGCGCGAGGCCAGGAACCGGGGGAGGAAACCCGGATCGGCGGCGACTTCGCGGGCCGTGATGAGGACCCCGGCGATGCGGACCGGCCCGGAGAGCGGGGAGTGCCAGTCCGGCGGCGGCGGGGGAGGGTAGAGGCGGAGGGCGGCCGCGTCGCGGGCGAGCACC
>JABWAY010000191.1 GCA_013360825.1 Candidatus Brocadiia bacterium
GGGCGGCGGTCGCGGCGGGATTGAGTCGCGCCCATCGCGCGGCGCGGCGGGCGGCTGACGGCGGGCGTGCGGCGACCGGGTCTCCCGCCGCGAACCTCTCCAGGTCGTCCGCGAGTGCCGCGGCGGTCGGATAGCGCCGCGACGGATCCCGGTCCATGGCCATCCCGATCACGGCCGCGAGGGGGGCGGCGGTGGCCGGCGCGATCGTGCGGATCGGCGGCGGGTCGTCCTTCAGGATCGCCGCGACGAACTCGGCCATGCCCGAGGTCGGGTACGGGGGGCGCCCCCCGACCAGCGCGTACAGCGTCGCCCCGAGCGCGTAGACATCCGTTCGCGGGTCGAGCGACCCGCCGGAGGCCTGCTCGGGGGCCATGAAATGAGGGGTCCCGAGAGCCGCACCGCTCGCAGAAGTCTGCGTCTCCCCTCCAAACGCCTTCGCGAGGCCGAAGTCCAGCACATGGACCCCGGAAGCGCTCCGCATCAGGTTGCGCGGCTTCAGGTCGCGGTGAATCACCCCCTGTCGATGGGCCTCATGGATCCCCCTCGCCGCGGCCGCGACCGCGCGGGCGGCCTCCACCGGGGAGAGCCCCGAGCGATCGAGCGTCTCCCCCTCGATCCTCGGCATGCACAGCCAGAGCGTCTCGCGCTCCTCCCCGGCCTCGAAGACCGGGACGATCGCCGGGTGGGCAAGGCGCGCGCCGAGGCGGGCTTCCTCCATGAAGCGCCGGCGCAGTTCGGGGTTCACGCCGGTGACGATCTTGAGGGCGACCTCGCGGCGCAGGTCGATCTGCCAGGCGCGACGGACGACGCTCTGTCCGCCCCGTCCGAGCTCCTCGAGCAGGACGAACTTCCCGAACGCGGCGCCGCCCGCCGCCCAGGCGTCGAAGACATCCGGGGGCATGGCGAGCGACGCCCCCTCCGGATCCTCGGCGGAGGCGAGGGCGTGAAGGCGCGAGAAAATGTGGTCCGGGAAGCGCGGGGGCATCGGGGGGCCATTCTAAACGTCGTCCCGGTCTCTTAACCGGCAGGCTTCCGTTGGTTTAGCTCTCCGGGAACAGCGCCCGCGCCTCGGCCTCCAGGTCCCCGGCGCTCGCGCACGTCTCCCGCATCTCATCCAGAACGATCTTCCGCCACCGCGTCCGCGCATGGTGCAGCCGGTTGCGCACGTCCGAGACGGAAATCCCGAACTCCTTCGCGAGGTCGTCGTACGAGATTCCCCCCTCGAGAGGGCGCTCGAGCTCGTAGCGGCGGAAGAGTTCAAAGTAGACCGCCTTCCCCTCCCTGGCGTACCCGTCGCGGAGACGGGGCAGCGACCGCTCGAACATCGACTCCATCCACTCGCGGTCGAAAAGCGCGTCCGGGTCGCCCTCCCGGGAGACGAGTTCTTCCGCCTCCCCGATCTCGTCCAGGCTCAGCGCGGGCCGCCCCCCTCCACGCTTCTCCGCCTTCGAGTCCCGGTGCTGCTTGCGCAGGAAATTCTCCAGCGAGGCCTTCAGGAACCGCCGGAACGATCCGCGCGCCGGATCGGCCTTGGTGAGGAACTCGCTGCGAAGGGCCTCCGCGAAGAAGCTCTGGGTCAGGTCCTTCGCGTCCTCGTTCGACTTCCGCCACTTCCGCCGGACGTACAGGTACGCCGGCTTCCAGTAGTGGGTCGCGAGGAAATCGGCGCCCTCCGCGTCGGGGCGTTCGAGCAGCCGGCTCCAGGCGGTGGTGGGGAAGTCCGGCGGGCCGGGGATGTGGGTGTCGTGTTCGACCACCTCCGGACGATAGCGGTCCGCGGTGTGGCGGGCAAGGGGAGCGGAATTCCGGATTCATCGAAACACTCCCGCCGGAACGGCATACAGGGTCACAGTCCTCCCCGGAGCGGCCCCATGACCGTCCGAAGTGCGAGAATCCCGGACTCCGGCACCTGCGCCACCCGGCACGTCGCGCGCCCGCAGGTTCTCCTCGTCGCCCCTCCCGGCCCGGAGCGGGGCCGGCTGGCGAACCTCGTCGGGCTCCTCGGGGCGGTCTGTTTCGCGGCGGAGGGGGAGGAGGACGCGCTCTCCGCGTTCGAGCATGGCATGCGCTTCGCCCTGGTCTGCGCGGACACCGACCTCCGCCCCGGGGGAGGCCCCGAATTCGCCCGCCGGATGGCGACGGTCGTCCCGGAGCCCCGCCCCCCGGTCATTCTTTTCGGCAATTCCGGCGACCCACGCGGCTCGGCGGCCGCCCTCGATGGAACCGTCGCGGCGTGGGTCGACCGGCGCCAGATCTACCTGCAGTGGACTTCCCGGCTGCTCTCCGGGTTCCTGGACTGAACGACTCCTCAGGAGGGACTGCACATGTCGTCGTTTGCGGAATCCGCCGGCAGGAAGGCGCTCTCGATCGTGGTGGGCCTCGTGCTGTTCGTCCTGGTGGCATGGGTTCGCGGCCGGTTTCGAAACTCCCCCTCCTACGCCGAAGCCGACGGGCCGCCTGCCCCCGCGGGACGCCTGGTCCTCGTCCTGGACGGAGCGGAACACGCCCTCCCGGGCATCGAGGCATTCCTGGAACATCGCGACTCGGGCGCCGTCGTCCTCGTCCTGACCGGGCTGTCGGACGTTCTCTCCATCGAAGGCCCCCTGGACCTCAACGGCGACGGCCGGTGCAGCGATCAGGATGAGTTCCCCGGAGACATCGACGACGTCCGCTCTTCCCACATCCTGATCGGTCGAACATTCCGCCTCAAGGGAGGAGAGGACGAGTGGGTGACCCTTCCCGGCGCCGGACGATCCCCCGTGATCGAGGCGACGGTCACGCCGCGCGAGTACTGGCGGCCGAAGGGGTACAACGGAACCGACGGGTGGAGGGCGGACGTCGAGCTGCGCGTGAAAACGCCGCAGGGGGAACGCGCGCTGGCCGGGAAGCTCGAGGGGCCGGTCACGCACACATGGTGAGCGGGGAGGGACTTTCAGCCCGCATCCGGTCGCGGCACGGCCGGTGAATTCCGCCAGTCCGCCGACCGGAAGCCTGCGGACTGGCGTGAACATCTGCGGCGGCCGACTACTTGCGCCCGGGCGCAGCCTTCGGCTTGACCTTCTTCGGCTTCTTCACTTCCTTGCGCTGGCCCTTTTCGCCCTTGCCCATGTCGCGTTCCTTGAAAGAGGTTGGCCGGGATTGAACAGTCTCCGCGGGGAGGATGCAAGGGGCGGGAGCGGGATGGGTGCAAGGCCGGTATCGCATGGCCGCTCGGGGAGAGGCTCGACATTCGCCCCGGGCGCAAGCCTCGCCTTCTCGGAAACCACGGCAAGACCGGCCCTGCCACCGGGCGGGATCCGCCCGGCGCGCCCCCGGCATCCGGCTTCAATCCCGGGGGATTCAGACAGCGCTTCGGTGAAGCGCGTGGATGTCGGATACTGTGGAGGACGTCGAGGGGCGACTCGGGGCAGAGAGGCCATGAATCACAGGGAGGCAGGGGAATACTGGGACCGCAACGCCGAGGCCTGGTCGAGGCTGGCGCGGGCGGGCTGGGACACCTACCGCGACGCGTTCAACACGCCGGCGTTCCTGGAGATGCTCCCCGACGTCAGGGGGCTGTGCGGGCTCGACATCGGGTGTGGCGAGGGGGCGAACACGCGCGAGGTGGCGCGGCGCGGTGCACGCATGGCCGCCGTGGACATCTCGCCCACCTTTGTGAGGCTCGCCTGCGAGGAGGAAGCGCGCGAGCCTCTCGGGATCCGCTACGGTGTGGCGAGCGCGGTGGCGCTGCCATTCGACGACGGGGCGGTGGATTTTGCGACGTCCTTCATGTGCCTGATGGACATCCCGGAGACGGCGGGGGCGCTCGCAGAGGCGCATCGGGTCCTGCGGCCCGGCGGGTTCCTGCAGTTTTCGATCACGCACCCGTGCTTCGACACACCGCATCGGCGGAATCTGCGCGGCCCGGACGGGATCACCCGTGCCATCGAAGTCGGCGGCTACTTCACTCCTCTCGATGGAGCGCTGAGCCGGTGGACGTTTTCTGCGGCTCCCGCCGCTGCCCGGGAAGGGGTTCGCCCGTTCGAGGTCCCGCGGTTCAACCGGACTCTCGGGGAATGGCTGAATCTCCTGATCGGCGCGGGGTTCGTGATCGAACGCGTCGGGGAGCCGCGTCCGGACGACGAGACGGTGAGGGCCTGGCCCTCGGTGCAGGACGCACAGGTCGTGGCGTATTTTCTGCACGTGCGGGCGCGAAAGGCGGCGATCGGTGTCTGAATGCGCCTGGTCCGTCGGGGGGCGTCGGGCTTGAAAGGCGGGGCCCGTTCCGCCAGGCCACGCCGCCATCGGGCCCGCAGCTCAGAATGGGCTCATCCTTGTTCGGGAGTACCGCACCTCTCCCTCAACGGCTGAGCTGGAGAGCGACGGCCTCCTCCGGACAGCAGTCGCGCTCCACGATGCCCCGGCCCGTCGAAGACCCCGGGGTGCCCAGGTCGCCACAAACAGCGAGCGCGCCCCGGCGAAGCATCCAGAACACGGCAAATCAGCCCCAGTGTTCTCCAGGCAGATCGAGGATCTTATCGAAGCCGTCGGATCCGGCAAAAAGGGATTGATCCCGGCGCCAGATAGCCCCCCTTCCCGATGGAGGACTGAAACTTCCAACCCTCCGCGGTCCTTCCAACCTGAAATTCTCGCCCCACCCACCACTCCCTCGACAACTGGAATCGTTTCGGGCTCCCGTCCGTCTCGCGGAGAGCGACGGTCCGAGTCTGCTCGAACCGCCGCCCACCCGAGGCCGCGAGCCCGGGCATCCGGGACGCTGACCTCCTGCGCCAGGGAAGGTGCTGGTATGATGCGGACGTCATGAACGAGGCGCTCCAGCAGTTCGCCCCTCTCGCCCGCGCACTGGCGCGAATACGCAGCCTCACCCCGTCGTAGCCGTCCTCCGGGCCGAGCGCCCTGCGCCACCGGAAGCGGAGTTCCGGACCCGTAGCTCAAACGGTCAGAGCGAGGTACTCATAATTCCTTGGTTCCTGGTTCGATTCCAGGCGGGTCCATCGAGGTGTCGTCGGGGTGTTCGACTTGTTGCTTCGACCCAGGAAAGAGCCGCCTCTTGCATCGCTTCCAGACGAAAGAATTTCTGAAGCGTCCTAAAGCATTGCTGCAGCGCTGGTTATGTTGCGGCCACAGCCACCTTCCGCCCACTTTCCGTACGCAACCCCTTGCAGGAACCCCCGCTTCCTCTTCAAGATGTCGCCCCGACGAGCCGTTTCCGACCTGCTCGTCGCATCATGGCCCCCGCGAAACGCACCCCGAAGACCCCTTCGAAGTCCGCGAAATCCGCCGAGCCCAAGGCGGAGAAGAAAGCGACCGCGGTGAAGAAGCGTGCGGTCAAGAAGGCCGCGGTGGTGAAGCAGCAGGATGAGGAGGGCGGGGACGAGGGGGCGCCGAAGACCCGGGGGCGGAGCGGCCCGGCGCTGGTGATCGTCGAGTCGCCGGCGAAGGCGAAGACGATCAACAAGATCCTCGGGGCGAAGTTCAAGGTGATGGCGTCGATGGGGCATGTGCGGGACCTGCCGAAGTCGAAATTCGGGATCGACGTCGACAACGGATTTGCGCCGCAGTACATCGAGATCCGGGACCGGAAGGACGTGCTCAAGCTGCTGAAGGCGGCGGCGAAGAAGGCGCCCGAGGTGTACCTCGCGCCGGACCCTGACCGCGAGGGGGAGGCGATCGCGTGGCATCTTGCCGAGGCGCTGGCGGTCGGCGACCGGGCGCGGCGGGTGGCGTTCAACGAGATCACGCCGCGCGGGGTGACGGAGGCGTTCAAGAAGCCGCGCGAGATCGCGATGAACCTCGTGAACGCGCAGCAGGCGCGGCGGCTCCTCGACCGGATCGTCGGGTACAAGCTGAGTCCGCTCCTCTGGCAGAAGGTGGCGCGCGGGCTGTCCGCCGGGCGCGTGCAGAGCGTGGCGACGAAGCTGGTCGTGGACCGCGAGAAGGAAATCGCCGCGTTCAAGGCGGAGGAGTACTGGAAGATCACGGCGCGGCTGACGGCGAAGCCCGGGGTGACGGAACCGCCCGAGGCGTTCAAGGCGGAGCTGAAGCGTGTCCGGGATGCGGTGGAGGTGTCGCTGCATTCGAAGACCGAGGTCCTCGACGAGGAGAAGCTGCTCGAGGAGAAGCTGCCCGAGAAGGACGCCGCCGAGGGGGAGGTCGAAAAGCGCGAGTTCCTCGTTCAGGACGGCGCGACGGCGAAGGGGCTCGTCGAGGAGCTGGAGAAGGCGGAGTTCAGGATCGTGAAGGTGGACCTGAAGCGGCGGCGGGACAACCCGCCGGCGCCGTTCACGACGTCGGTGCTGCAGCAGACGGCGAGCGTGCGGCTGCATTTCGCGACCCGGAAGACGATGGCGGTCGCGCAGCAGCTGTACGAAGGCGTCGACATCGGGGACGAGGGCGCGGTCGGTCTCATCACCTACATGCGCACGGACTCGTTCCGGATCAGCGAGGATGCGCTGAAGGACCTGCGGGGATTCATCGAGACGTCGTTCGGCGCGAAGTACCTGGAGCCCGGCGGACGGGCCTGGGCGTCGCGCGCGGGAGCCCAGGAGGCGCACGAGGCGATCCGGCCGACCGGCGTCGAGCGGACGCCGGACAGCATCCGGAAGCACCTGACGGAGGAGCAGTTCAAGCTCTACCAGCTGATCTGGCAGCGGTTCGTCGCGACGCAGATGGCCGCGGCGGAGTACGACGTGACCTCGGCGGAGATCGAGGCCGGCCGGGCGACGTTCGCGGCGCGCGGGCGCGCCATGATCTTCGACGGCTGGACGCGCGTCGCCGGGCACCGCCTCAAGAAGGAGGAGCAGATCCTCCCGCCGCTCGCGCAGAACCAGGTCCTCAACCTCCTCGGCCTCGACCCCACCCAGCACTTCACCCAGCCCCCGCCGCGCTTCACGGAAGCCTCCCTCGTGAAGGCGCTGGAGCAGCACGGGATCGGGCGCCCGTCGACCTACGCGCCGATCGTCGCCACGATTCAGGACCGGGGCTACGTGAAGCAGGAGAACCGGTCGCTCCACGCGACCGAGCTCGGGACGATCGTGACCGACAAGCTGGAGAAACACTTCTCGCAGATCGTGAACACCGACTTCACCCGGCAGATGGAGGAGAAGCTGGACCAGGTCGAGGAGTCGAAGACGGACTGGGTCGAACTTCTGACGAAGTTCCACGGGGACTTCATCGGGGAGATCGAGAAGGCGAAGACGGAGATGACGTCGGCGAAGGAGGAATCGAGCGCGAGCGCGGAGCCGTGCGAGAAATGCGGCAAGCCGATGGTGATGCGGTGGAACCGGTGGGGCGGGTTCTGGGGGTGCACGGGGTTCCCGGACTGCCGGACGACGCGGTCGAAGGATCCTCTGCCCGAGGTGAACGAGACGTGCGAGAAGTGCGGGAAGCCGATGGCGCTGAAGCGCGGGCGGTTCGGGCAGTTCCTGGCGTGCACGGGGTATCCGGACTGCAAGAACACGAAGAACGTGCTGAAGGGGACCGGGGACAAGATTGTGGTGGTGAACGAGACGTGCGAGAAGTGCGGGGCGGCGATGCGGGTGTGCCGTGGGAAGCGCGGGGCGTTCCTGGGGTGTTCGCGGTATCCGGAGTGCAAGAGCACGAAGCCGATGCCGAAGGCGCCGAAGGAGGACGGGGGGGCGCCGGCGGAGGCGCCGGCGGGGGCGTGAGTCCGGCGGGGCGGGCGGTGTTTGTGACGGGGACGGACACGGGGGTCGGGAAGACGTATGTCGCCTGCGGGCTGGCGCGGGCGTGGCGCGCGGCGGG
>JABWAY010000192.1 GCA_013360825.1 Candidatus Brocadiia bacterium
CGGGCGGCGTCGAGATGGCGCGGCCGGGGGGCCACTCGCCGGCGGGAGGTGTGGATGCCGGGCCGGAGCCGGCCGTGCGCGCGCCCGATCCGGTGGTCGCGTGGGAGTCCAGGGTCGACCTCGACTCGATCCGCGAGACGCTCGCAAGCCTCCGTCCCTCTTCGACCGTCCCGGTCTCGACGCCGACCGATGAGGAACTCTGGTTTTCTTCCGGGTCCAGTGCATCGTCCTTCGACACCCTCTACAACGAACTCGACGCCCTCGCTTCTTCGGGCACCGAAGGTTTCTAGGAGACTCCCATGCGGCACCTTCTTCCGTACGCGCTCACGGTCCTGATCTGCTCGCCGCTGTTTGCACAGGGACGCGGTCCCGGGGGCCCCGGCGGTCCCGGTCGAGGGGAACCCGGGCGGGAGGAGGCCGGTCGCGGGGAACCCGGCGGGCGCGAGTTGAGGGACCAGGAGGCGCGGCTGGCGGATCTGACGCGGATGGCGGACCAGGCGGAAAAGGAAGGCCGGGAGGACGAGGCCCGGCGGCTCCGGGCTGAGGTCGACGCGCTGAGGCGGATGATCGAACTCGGGCGCGCGCACCCGCCCGGCCGACCTGACGGTGCGCCGGACGGCCCGGGGATGGGCCCTCCCGGAGGACCCGGGATGCCCGGCGGTCCCGGGGGCCGTCCGCCCCGGCCGGTCAACGTCTCCTCGGAGGAGCGGGAGGCCGCGGCGCAGTTCCTCAAGGAGCACGAGCCGCAGCGCTTCGCCAAGCTCACCGAACTGCGCGAGTCGCGGCCCCAGGACTACGAACGGCTGCTGACGCAGGTGGCGATGGAAGTGAAGGAACTCCGGATGCTGAAGGAGGTGGATCCCAAGCGCTACGAGCGTCGGCTCGAGCAGCGGAAGCTGGAGTACCGTTCGAGCGATCTGGCGGAGCGGATCCACGGGATGCAGCAGGGCGCGGAGCAGGAAGAGATGAAGAAGGAGCTTCGCGGCGTGCTCTCGCGCCTGTTCGACCTGCGCGAGTCGGAGAAGGAGTCCGAGGTGGACCGGCTGGAGGAGGAGATGGCGCGGCTGCGGGAGACGCTGAAGAAGCGCAAGGAGGCGAAGGACTCGATCGTGGACCGCAGGATGAACGACATGCTGGGGGAGGAAGACGACCTGCGCTGGTAGGTCGCGGATCCGGCCGGTCAGCGGGTGCGTCCGGGTCCCGCGGGGGTTCCGATGCGGCGACCCGCGGCGGCCGCGCTGGCGACGTTTCTCCGGACGAATTCGTCGAAGTAGTCCATGACCGTGTTCCCGGCGCGGGGGCCCTCCAGCAGGTCGACCGCGCGGGCGACCGCCTCGAGGGTCGCCATGCGTTCCGGGACGAGTTCGCGGCGCAGGCGCGCCACGGCCGGGAATTCCGGGGCGAGGGAGAGGCGGGGAAGGCGCTGGAGGGCCGGGTTGCGGAGGAAGATCCGCCGGGCCTGGGACCAGGTTCCGTCGAGGACGTAGACCCGGTCGGGTGGGGGGCCCGGCGGCGCCGGCGTCCCGTCCGGATAGAGCAGCCAGTTGACCCCCGGCCCGGGGGCGACCCGGGTCGGCGGGTCGGACGGTCCGCCGATCGAGACGATTTCCGCATTGGCGAGCGCCAGGGGGACGAGCCGGCCGGAATTCGTGCGGCGGCGCGACTCGTGGTCGTGGCGGATGACGACGAAGCGGGTCCGGGTCCGGACGAACGGGGCCTCGCGGCAGAGGCACGCGGCGTGGGCAAGCCAGCAACCGGGGCAGAGGCCCGGGGGGGCCTCGCCCGGCTTCAGCGGCGGCCGCGTCCGGGGCTTCACTTCGACCCCCGGCGTCGTTTCGGCGTTGCGGGAGCGCGGCGTCCGGAGGAGACGGCCTCGACGTCGGTTCCCCCTGCGTCCCGGATCTTCTGCGTCTTCTCCTGCAGGTGGCGGATCGCATCGCGGAGCTGCGCCGCCTTTTCGAACTCCAGCCGCTCCGCCGCCGCGAGCATCTCGCGCTCGAGGTCCAGGATCGCCTCCCCGGCTTCGTACTCTTTCTCCGAGAGCCCGACCAAGGCCCGCGCCAGGGACCGCGCGCGGACCTCTCCCTCGATCCCTTCCTGGATCGCCTTCGAAATGGTGCGCGGGGTGATCCCGTGCTCGGTGTTCCACGCGATCTGCCGGTCGCGCCGCCTCCTGGATTCGGAGGTCGCGCGTTCCAGCGACGGCGTCATCCGGTCGGCGTAGAGGATGACCTGGCCCTCCGTGTTCCGCGCGGCGCGCCCGATCGTCTGGATGATCGACGTTTCGCTCCGGAGAAATCCTTCCTTGTCGGCGTCGAGGATCGCGACCAGCGTGACTTCGGGGAGGTCGAGCCCCTCCCGGAGCAGGTTCACGCCGACGAGGCAGTCGTGTTTTCCCTCCCGCAGCTCCTTCAGCAGCCGCACGCGCTCGAACGTCTGGATCTCGCTGTGCAGGTACTTCGCTTTCACACCCCGCTCTTCCAGGTACTCGGCAAGATCCTCCGCCAGCCGCTTGGTCAGCGTGGTCACGAGCGCGCGTTCCTTCCTCGCGGCCCGGATTTCGATTTCCCGGATGAGGTCCGGAACCTGTCCCTCCGCCGGGCGCACCAGGATCACGGGGTCGGTCAGCCCCGTCGGGCGGATGATCTGCTCCACCGGCGCGCCCCCGCTGCGGGCGAGCTCGTACGGCGCCGGCGTCGCCGAGACGAAGATCGTCTGGCCGACCATCGACTCCCACTCCTCGAACCGGAGAGGGCGATTGTCCAGCGCGCTCGGGAGCCGGAAACCGTGCTCGACCAGCACCGTCTTCCGCGCGCGGTCGCCGTTGTACATCCCCTGGATCTGCGGGGCCATCACGTGCGACTCGTCCACGAAGCAGAGGAAGTTCTTCGGGAAATAGTCGATGAGGCAGGCCGGGCGCTCCCCGGGCTTCCTCCCCGACAGGTGCCGCGAGTAGTTCTCGATCCCCTTGCAGTACCCGACCTCCTGCAGCAGCTCCAGGTCGTACCGCGTCCGCGCCTCCAGCCGCTGGGCTTCGAGCAGCCGCCCCGCCCCGCGGAGTTCCCCGAGCCTCTGCGCGAGCTCGGCGTGGATCCCCTCGATCGCCGCCACCATCTTGTCCTGGGGGGTGACGAAGTGTTTGGCCGGATAGACCGTGTAATCGTCGTACTGGAACAGATCGGTCCCGGTGACGGGGTTGATTTCGACGATGCGTTCCACCGTGTCCCCCCAGAACCGGACCTTGATCGCCGTCTCGGCATAGGCCGGGTAGATCTCGACGGTGTCGCCGCGCACCCGGAACTTCCCGCGGGAGAGCGCGGTGTCGTTCCGCTCGTACTGGAGCTCGACGAGCCGGCGCAGCACCGCGTCCCGGGGAACGTCGTGCCCCGTGCGGAGAGGAAGCACCATCGCACGGTAGTCCGCGGGGGTTCCCAGACCGTAGATGCAGGACACCGAGGCCACGACGATGACGTCGTCGCGGGCCAGGAGGGCGCTGGTCGCGGCGAGGCGCAGCCGGTCGATGTCCTCGTTGATGTCCGCGTCCTTCTCGATGTAGATGTCCTTCTGCGGGATGTAGGCCTCGGGCTGGTAGTAGTCGTAGTACGAGACGAAGTAGTGCACGGCGTTCTTCGGGAAGAACTCCCGGAACTCCGCGTAGAGCTGCGCCGCGAGCGTCTTGTTGTGGGAGATGACCAGGGCCGGCCGCCCCGTCCGCGCGATGACGTTCGCCATCGTGAACGTCTTGCCGCTCCCCGTCACGCCGAGAAGCGTCTGCGCGTTTCGCCCCTCCTCCAGCCCGCGCACCAGCCGGTCGATCGCGCCGGGCTGGTCCCCGTCCGGCGCGTAGGGCGCCGACAGCTCGAAGGCGGCGGTCCCTCCGGCGCGCCGGTCCCCGTCGGCCGGAAGCGGTGAGAGGGAGGGGGTCGGGGTGGCTCCGGGCATGAACGGAGAATCGCCCCGTCGGACGGACCCGTCAACCGCGAATCGCGCCGGGTTCAGGCCTGCGCGCGGCCCGCCGAGGTCTCCGCGTCGAACCGCGGGGACTTCGACCCGAGCCAGGCCGCGATCCCGTCCCGGTCGGCCGGCCGGCAGATCACCAGGACCTTGTCTCCGACCTTGAGCATCGTGTCCCCGCTCGCGAGCGTCAGGGACTCCCCGGACCGCACCATCAGCGGCAGGACGTCGGAGGGAAAGGGGGCCTCGCGCAGGGGCTTCCGGGAGACGCCGCGTTCGCCGACGTCGAACTCCGAGAACCCCGCCTCCCGGCTTGCGATCCGCTGAAGCCACGCGGTGATCGGGACGGGGCGGCCGAAGGTGAGCTGCGCGTGCAGGCGCTCCAGCGCCTCGTCCAGTCCCTTGCGGTCCGAGTCGTCGAGCGCGATGTGGACCTCGTCCACCTCGTGGTCGTGCACGGCGATCATCGCGGCCGCCTGGTTGACCGCCGAGCGCGCCGTCAGCGCCACGAACACGTCCGCGTCCTGCAGGCGCGCCTGCGCCAGCGCCTCACGGTCGCTCGCGTCCCCGACGACCCCCCGCATCCCGGCGGCGAGCGCCGCTTCGATCAGTTCCGGGTTCCGATCGATGAATGTGACCCGCTTGCCGGCGTCGCGGAACGCCTCGCCGACCCGGCGCGCGATCCGGTTGGCCCCGACGATGATGACCGAGCGCGAGTGGGCGCGCTGGATGCCGAGCAGCGCCGCGACGGGCCAGGCGGAGAGCCCCTGCGCGAGGACGGTGGAGAAGATCGTGAGGAAGACGAGGGACTCGGCCCGGTGCGCCTCGGGGTCGCCGCTCGCCTGGAGGAGCAGGGCGGCCAGGGACGCGACCGAGGCGGCGACGATCCCGCGGGGGGCGACCCAGGACAGGAAAATCTTCTCCCGGAACCTCAGGCGGTCGCCCCACGTGCAGGCGAAGACGTTGATCGGCCGGATGACGAAGATGATGAGGAGGACGGTGAGGAATCCGGGCCAGCCTTCCGCGAGCATCCGCTGGCGGCTCAGGTTGGCGGCGAGCAGGACAAAGAGCACGGAGAGGACGAGGACGGTGATGAGCTCCTTGAACTCGCGGAGCTCGCGGTGGTCGCGGCGGATTCCGTGCTGGATGGCGAGGCCCGCGCAGACGGCGGCCATGATCCCGGCGTCTTCGCGGAAGTTCTCCGCGATCTGGTACGCGCCGAGGGCGCACCCGAGGGTGAACAGGGGGATGATGCGCTCGATCGCCGGCGTGCGTCCCTTGACGGCCAGCCCCGCCATGTATCCCAGGGCCCCGCCGGCGACGGCGCCGACGGCGAGGCGCGCGGCAAAACTGGCGAGGTGATGGCCGACGGACCCGGACGGGGAGAGGACGTACTCGAGGCAGACGGCGGCGAGGATGGCGCCGACCGGGTCGGCGAGGATCCCTTCCCCCTCCATGATGGCGGCGACCTCGGGGCGGAGGCGGACGCGGCGGAGGATCGGCTTGATGACCGTGGGACCGGTGACGGTGACGAGGGCGCCGAAAAGGGCGGCGTGCGGCGGCGAGAGTCCGCCGACCCAGATGGCCGCGGCGGTGGCGAGGACGAACGTGATGCCGACGCCGAGGGAGATCAGGAGGCGGATGCTGCGCTGCACCTGGACGAGGTAGCGGAGGCGGAGGGTCATGCCGCCTTCGAAAAGGATGAAGGCGACGCCGATGCGGACCAGGACCTCGAGTCCGGCACCGAGGTCGGAGGGAATGATCAGCCCGAGTCCGTCCGCGCCGAGAAGGACGCCGAGGCCCAGGAGGAAGATGATGCTCGGCAGGCGGGTGAGGGCGCTGAGCGCCTGTCCGAGGAGGCCGGCGAGCAGGGCGACGATGAGGAGGCGAGCGCCTTCTGCGCCTGCGCTCACGGGCGTGCCGGCTCGAAGAGGGGCAGGGAACGGAGCCGGCGGGGGTGCGACATGGGTGGGGAGTATAGAGCGGGGAGGGGCGCTGGCAAGTCCGGATTGGCCGGGGGTGAGTCGGCCGCGTCCGCGCCGGCGTGGGTCAGGCGCGGGGGGCGGGGCGCTTGCGCCGGTCCTCGCGATACCAGGTTTCCCCCGGCGGCGTGAGGGCGCAGGCGGCGGCGAGGCGGATGCCGTTCGTGAAGAAGGCGGCGTGGAGGTGATTGACCCCGGAGTGGCTCATCCGGTTGCGGGGGGGCGCCTGGGTGAAGGAGCCGCCCTTGCCGATCCGGAACCCCGGGTGAGTGAGACCCGGGTCATTGAGGCACCAGTCCCAGGAGTTCCCCGCGAGGCCGCGGATCCCCCACGGGGATTCGTCGAACGGGCAGTCGCGGACGGGGACCGGAAAGTATCCCTCGCGGTGGGAGCCGTACGCATTGCAGAGGCAGGGGTCGAACGTCTCGCCCCAGGGAAAGGCGCGGGCGTCGACGCCGCGTCCTGCCTTTTCCCAGGCGTCCTCGTGGACGAGGGAGTAGAGGCGGCCGTCGCGGAGGGAGCGCCAGCGCGCGTAGGCGGAGGCGTCGGACCAGGAGACGCCGAGGACGGGCCAGGAGCGGAGCCAGTCGGCGGTGGCGCCGTCGAGCCGGGAGGCCTGCCGGCGGAGATCGTCGGGCGCACCCGCGAGCCATGCGGGGTCGGGGATCGCCCATGCGCCGGGGGAGACCTGCGGCCAGTAGGCGGGGCCGTCCTGCCCCTTGCGCGGGACGCGCGCGGTCGCCTCGGCGGGGGCGGTCCGGGCCAGGTCGATCAGGAAGGCGAGGTAGTCGGCGCAGGTCACGGGAAACTGCGCAATAAAAACATCGGGAAGGTCCACGACGGCCGCGGGGCCGGAAGCGGGGTTCCCGGGGTCGCCCTGGGAGAAGAACGGCCCGCCTGCGACAGGCAGGAAGCCCGCCGGCACGTCGTCCGCGCCGAACACCGTCACCTCGGCGGTGGATTCCTCGAGCCGCCTCACCACGAGCGGGACGCGCGACGGCGCACACCCCGGGGCGGAGACCACGAGGAGCCACGAGCCCCGGGGAAGCGCCCGTCCGACGATCGGAGTCTCCCCCAGGTGAAGTCCCTGCCCGCGCGGCCGGTACGGTGAGTCTCCAAAGAGGCGGTCGAGGAGAGCGGGGGGGCAGGGAGCGCCGCCTTCGCGCGCCGAGACCGGGATGAGGACGCGATCGATCTCCTCGCAGCGCCAGGCCCAGACGGAGGCGTTCGGCGCCTCGATCCTCGGGCAGTCGTGCGCGTGGACGCGGAGGCGCGGAGGCGGGCCGGTTTCGAGCGCCGGGACGGACTCCACCGGCTCCCCCGAGAGCCTCCGGCCGGACCACGGGTGGTAGCCGAAGACGTTCAGCGACTCCGGTGCGACCGCGCGCCCGCGCGACAGGCAGTCGCAGGTCCACCGCCGGGTCCGAAGCGTGACCGTCCCCTCGCCGCGGAGGCGCGCGTCGAGGGCGCCGTCGTTCCACCTCTCCGCCTGGCGGAGATGCAGGATGACCCCGCGTCGGTCGCCTGCCGCTTCGGCCTCGACATGGCGGTCCCAGTGGAGTTCCGCGAGGAGCCGTCGTGCGCCCGCGTGGTCCGGCGCGTTCGCGAGCGCGGCGTCGAGAGACGCGTTCGCCTCGGCGAGCAGGCGGGTTCCCTCGCGCGCCAGGTCCTCCGCGCGATCCTGGGCCGCCCACAGGCGCTTCTTCTCGCTCCGCGGGGCGCTGTTCGGGATCTCCCGCTCGAGCCGGCCGGCGTCGGCCCGC